>NZ_CP085530.1:2902500-3060000 GCF_020616155.1 Vogesella sp. XCS3
CCGGTATAGGTATCGCCCATGCCCAGCTTGGACACGGTGATGAAGTTCACCAGGAAGTTCACCTCCGACGGCAGGATCATGGTGGCCAGAATGGCGCCAAACACGATATTGCGGCCCGGGAACTGCATGCGCGCCAGCGGGTAGGCCGCCATGCTGCACACAATCAGCGTGCCGGCCACGGTCAGCACCGAGATGATGATGGAGTTCTTGTAGAACGCGATCACATCAATGGTCTTGAACACTTCGATGAAGTTGTCCAGGCCCGGGTTTTCCGGCCACATGCGCGGCGGGTAGGTAAACACGTCGCCGCTGGTAGACAGCGCCGTTACCAGCGTCCACCAGAACGGGTACACGGTAATCACCGCCAGCAGGGTCAGCACCAGGTAGTGCAGCGTGCGGTTGGCCAGCTTGTTCATATTGATTTTCTTTGCCGTGGCAGCCCGCGGCAGGGTCAGGGTCTTTTCCATGGCTGGCCTCATTTCTTGCGCGGTTGCAGGTAGCGGAAGTTCAGCCAGGCCAGCGCCACGCAGAACACGGACATCACCAGGCTGGCAGCCAGCGCACGGCCAAAGTTCAGCGACTTGATACCGAACTCGTAGGCGTAGAACAGCGCGGTATAGGTAGACTGCATCGGGCCGCCCTTGGTCATGATCTGCACTTCTTCAAAGCACTTCACTGCGGCCAACATGGACATCACCGAGCACAGCAGGATGGTGGGCATCAGCAGCGGCACGGTGATCTTCCAGAAGCGCTGCCAGGCGTTGGCACCGTCCAGCACCGCTGCTTCGTACACGTCTTGCGGCACGCTTTGCAGGCCGGCCAGGTACAGCACCATGTACCAGCCCAGGCCGCGCCAGATGGTGACGAACATCACGGCAAACAGCGCGATGCGGTCGTCGCTGAGCCAGCCGATAGGCTCGTTGATCACGTGCAGCCAGCGCAGCACCGAGTTCAGCGCGCCGTCGTCGGTGTACATGAAGTTCCAGATCACGCCGATCACCGACACCGTGGTGACTACCGGCAGGTAGTAGGCCGCGCGGTAAAACTTGATGCCGGGCAGCTGGTTGTTCACCAGCACCGCCAGCAGAATGGCCAGCACCTGGATGGCAGGCACCACCAGCAGGTACAGCGCCGAGTTTTTCAGCGAGCTGATGAACAGCTCGTCGGCGAACAGCTCGCGAAAGTTATCCAGACCGACCCACACCGGGGCGTCGATCAGGTTGTATTGCGTAAACGCCAGGTAGGAACCGAACCCTACCGGCCAGAAAGAAAACGCCAGTAACAGCAGCAGCGCCGGGGCGAGAAACAGCCAGGCCTGCAGTGTGTTTTTCTTGGAAGCACTCATACTCACCGCACTTTGCAAACTTGATCCAATACCCGTTGGCCGCAGGCAAAGCCTGGCCACCCCTGCCAGCGCCAGGGGCGCAGGCAGGGCGGGGGCGTGGTGCTGCTACCGGGGTAGCAGCCCGACGGTCACACGGGCATTACAGCTTGCTGTTCCAGAAAGCAGCGGCTTCATCCAGCGCGGCTTTCGGGTCTTTACGGCCGGTCACGGCTTGCTCTACTGCCGCAGCCAGCTTGTTGGACAGCACTTCCGGGTCTTTCACGCCAGACAGGAAGATGGTGCGGGTGCTATCCAGGCTGGAAGCCGCCACCGCTACCGCCTGCTCTACTGCGCCGCCAGGGGCAGCTACAGTCTGGAAGTGCGGGTCTTTGGCAGCCTTGCCGCTGGTCGGCAGGGTGCCGGCCAGTTTGGAGAACGCCAGCTGGTTGGCGTCGTTGGTCAGGTAGTTAGCGAACTTGCCCACTTCCGGCAGCAGCGCCTTGTCTACGTTCTTCGCCACGGCAAAGTTGAACATCCAGCCGCCGGAGGCAATGCCGGTCGGGCCGACCGGGGCAGCGGCCACGGCGGTGGATTTGTACAGCACCGGCGCTTCGTCACGGATGCGGGTCAGCGAGGTAGGGGTGGAAACCAGCATGGCCATCTTGCCGGCGTTGTAGGCCTGCATCTGCACCTGGAAGTTATCCTGGGCAAACAGGTTGTCTTTCAGCAGCGCGCCGGCCTTGTAGGCGTCGGCCAGCTTTTTCATCATGGCCACGTGTGCCGGGCTGTTGAACACCGCCTTGCCGCCTTTCACCACGTCCAGGCCGTTCTGGATCAGGAAGCCTTCAATCTTGGTGGGGCCCAGGGTCGGGGCAAAGCCGGCCACGCCGGTTTTGGCCTTGATCGCCTTGGAGAACGACAGCTGCTCGTCAAAGGTCTTCGGCGCGGCTTTCAGGCCGGCGCGGGCAAAGATGTCCTTGTTGTAGGCAATCACGTTGGCGCCGTTGTAGTGCGGGAAGGCGTAGGTTTTGCCTTCGAAGGTCACGTCAGCCAGCGCGCCTTTCACGAACTGCGCCTTGTTGATGATGCCGTCTACCGGCTGGATCAGGCCGTCCTGCTTGTAGTCATACGCCCAAGGCACGTTCAGGTTCACCAGTGCCGGCGGCTTGCCAGCGCCTACCGCGGCGGTGAATTTGGCCTGGATCACGTCCCACGGGTAGTCCGTCCACTTCACTTCCACGCCAGGGTTCTGCGCGTTGTACTTGCCCACCAGGTCTTTGAAGTAGCCGTCGAATTTTGGCGACAGGCTCATGGTCCACACTTCGATCACCGGCTTGTCGGCGGCAAAGGCGCTAAAAGAGGCAGTCAGGCCAACGGCCAGCAGCGTAGCGCTGGCAATAGATTTCAGTTTCATGCTCGGACTCTCGTTCGGGTTGTGTTGTGGTTGCGGCCGCCCTGCGTGTGTGACTCCTGGCGTCCCTTTGGCAGCACACGGCTACCTGTCTCTCGTTGGCAGCAGCACTTGGCGGTTGTTATAAGGCCTTGGTGCGGCGGCGAAGCCAATCTAATACCAGCGAAATACCAGAGCAATACCAATGTGAAACCTTTATCGAATGTTGCGGCGCAACTACATCAAAAATGCAACAGAAGCTTATTGGGATCGATACCAAACTGCTAAAAATCAGTAATTTGATAACGTGCGTTATTATTTTGCACATAACCATTTCAAAGCACTTTTAAGCCATCATTTCTCTTAATCGTGGTATGTCATGCTGATGTCGATAATGGCTAACACGTAATCAGCACCGTGCTGCACTGCCGCCAACAGGAGCCAGGCAGGTGGCCTGGATTGGTATGCTTGCTGGTGTGCTAGTGGTCTGGTGGTGGGTGCCTGGCGAGAGTTGGACGCAGGGCGGGTGGGGGTAGTTGGCAGCAGGGCGCGGCCAACCCTGCAACAGCCGCATGGCATACTGTGCGCCTGCCCCACAGGTAAAACGCCATGACCGATACCGCTATTGATTTGCCCCATTTGCTGACCGACGCCCCCGCTAGGACAGACTTGCTAGGCTTTAAGCCGCACGCTGAAAGGTTGGCCGCATTAATCCAGAAACAGATTCCGGACAAAGCCAGTTTTGTCATCGGTATTGAAGGCGAATGGGGCGAGGGCAAGTCCAGCTTCATTAACCTGCTGAAAGACGCGTTTCCTGCGGAGAAGACAGATGAGACGCGGCCAACCATTGTTGACTTCAACCCGTGGTGGTTTGAAGGCTCCGACCAGCTACTGCGGCACTTCTTCGATGAGTTATTGGGGCAGATCGACTGGACACGTGGTGACGGAGAGAAGCTGTTTGACAGCGTCAGCAAGCTGGCTGCCTTTGCCGGGCGGGTTGGCAAGCTGATGCAGCTGGCACCCGAGCCGATGTTGCAAACAGCGGGCAAAGTCGCCGAGGGGGTAGGGCAGGCTTTCGGTGGTGGTAGCAAGCCGGAGTCGTTCCGCAAGCTGCGAGATGCTGCCGCTGAGACGCTGGCCGTGCTCAGTTTCAAAACCATCGTCTTCATCGATGACCTCGATCGCCTGCCGGCGCGCGAGATTGTCGAGCTGTTCCGCGTCATCAAGGCGGTAGCCGACCTGCCCAATATCGTCTACGTCATCGCCTACGACCGCGCCATCGTGGCGTCGGCGCTGGATGAGGTACATAAGGGCAGGGGCGAGGCGTATCTGGAGAAAATCGTACAGCTGCCGTATCGTTTGCCGAAGCCGACTCTTAAAAAGTGGCATACCTATAATTTTGATACGCTCATTACGACCTTGCGTTTGCTACACGGTACGCCGAGTGACCAAGAAGCACAGGATTCTTTCCGAGTGATTTGCAGCGCCTTCCTGCAGTTGCCTCGCGACGCCAAACGTTTGCTGTCCAGCGTGCATGTTTATCAACTGATACCCGAGCAGATACGGATTGACCCGGTGGACTTTCTGTTTCTGGAAGCAATGCGGCTGAAAGACCGCCGCCTTTGGGAGCAATTGCTGTCAGCCATTTTGTCCATACGTGAGTTGATGCTGATGTCCACCGGTGGCAAGAATGATGATGCGCGTTTTACCAGTTGGCTGCAGGGCTATATGCCTGCGTTAGAAACTGCCAAGCCTGCAGTGAAAGACGCGATACAGCATTTTACTGGCTGGCCGGTCGGAAAGAATAAAGGCCTGAAAGAGCGAATGGTGACACCACAACGCCTGTCACGCCTTGTCAGCCGGGTGCAGATCCATCTGGGCTACCGTTCTTGGGACGAAGAGATCGATGTGCTGCTGAATATGATGAGGGCCTATAGGCAAGTGAAACCATCAGAGAACCAGTTCTCGAATGAGGCCATCGAACAGTTCTTACAGGCTGATACATTGCCAGAGTTGGCCGCAGCTTTGCCAAGCCAGGGGATGAAACCGACTTTCTTTTACGAAGTCATTGGCTTTCTGCAGCATCGCCTTAACCTTGCGTTTGACCCACTACAACATGCCACTTTGGTTGCTGAACTCCTGGAAGATGGGCCATTGGAAGAAACTGCTTTGCTGGGCTACCTACAGGATTTTTTGGCTTGTGTTTTCCTTGGTGAGATCAGATCCACCTTTGCAGAGCTGAATGACGAGGCCAAAGCAATGGTGACGGATTGGCTGGTCGGTAATACGGCAAAGAAAATGGCTTTGTTGATAGGCTTTAGTCAGCCAGGTGATTGGGATAACTTCAAAGCGTTAGCAGTGGAAAAATGTCTACAGATGAGTTTAATGGAGCTGCTGACCATCCCTAACCCGATGGTGACGGCGCAGGTACTGGACGTAATTGGTCGGGGCGAGCCCAGTAAAGTTGAGGTATGGGAGGCTGCTTTGCCAGAAGTATTGCCAGATGCTGCTGTACCTCGTTTGTCTTTATTGTTTACCAGCAATGGCAAAATGGTAATGACCAACAGTGCTTGGCTGTACAAATCCAAGCGCTTTGTGAATTTGGTTCGGCAGCTACCCACTAGCAGTCTGAGAGCCCCTGACTGGGACGCTTTCCTGCAAAAAGCCACCGTCTAAACTGCACCAAGGGGCGGTCGCTGGCCGGCCCGTTGCGGCCAACCTTCCCCCCGCCCGCTGCTACCCGCTACAATCAACCCCATTTCGCAGAATTTCCAAGGAACCCGCTCATGCGTGCCTCGCAGTTTTTCATCTCTACCCAGAAAGAAGCCCCCGCCGACGCGGATATCGTTAGCCAGAAGCTGATGCTGCGCGCCGGTTTTATCCGCAAGGTTGCCGCCGGTGTGTACAACTGGATGCCGATGGGCCTGCGCAGCCTGAAGAAGGTGGAAAACATCGTGCGCGAAGAGATGAACCGCGCGGGTGCCATCGAGCTGGTGATGCCTATCGTGCAGCCGGCCGGCCTGTGGCAGGAAACCGGCCGCTTCGACGGCATGGGCGCCGAGCTGCTGCGCTTTAAAGACCGCCACGACCGCGACTTCGTGATTCAGCCGACGTCCGAAGAAGTGATTACCGACATCGCCCGCGCCGAGCTGCGCAGCTACCGCGCGCTGCCGAAAAACTTCTACCAGATCCAGACCAAGTTCCGCGACGAGCGCCGCCCGCGCTTTGGCGTGATGCGTGGCCGCGAATTCACCATGAAGGATGCGTACTCGTTTGACCGCACCGCCGAAGACGCCGGCAAGAGCTACGACAATATGTTCGCCGCCTACTGCCGCATCTTCGACCGCCTGGGCCTGACCTACCGCGCCGTGGCGGCCGATACTGGCGCCATCGGTGGCGACCGTTCGCACGAGTTCCAGGTGATTGCCGAAACCGGCGAAGACGCCATCGTGTACTGCCCGGATAGCGACTACGCGGCCAACATCGAGCTGGCCGAAGCGCTGGCCCCGGCTGGCGAGCGCGCTGCGGCTGCTGCCGAGCTGGCCAAGGTGCATACGCCTGGCGTGAAGACCATTGCCGACCTGGTGAGCTTCCTGAATGTGGACATCACCCGCACCGTGAAGGCGGTGGTGGTGGAAGGCGAAGAGGGCGACGCGGTACTGATGCTGGTACGCGGCGACCACGAGCTGAATGAAGTGAAGGCCGAAAAAGTGGCCGGCATCAAGAAGCCGCTGACCATGGCCAGCCCGGCGCTGATCAAGGACGCGTTTGGTGCCAACCCTGGCTCGCTGGGCCCGGTAGGCTTCAAAGGCCGCGTGGTAGCCGACCGCACCGTGGCGCTGATGGCGGACTTCGTGATCGGTGCCAACGAAGATCACTACCACTACACCGGTGCCAACTTTGTGCGCGATTGCGCCGAGCCGGAAGTGGCCGACATCCGCAATGTGGTGGTGGGCGACCCGTCGCCGTGCGGCAAGGGCGTGCTGGCGATTCAGCGCGGTATCGAGGTGGGCCACGTGTTCTACCTGGGCACCAAGTACTCCCAGGCCATGAACGCTACCTTCCTGGACGAAGACGGCAAGCCGAAGCACTTCGAAATGGGCTGCTACGGTATCGGCGTCAGCCGCATTCTGGGCGCCGCCATCGAGCAGAACTTTGACGACAAGGGCATGATCTGGCCGGACGCCATCGCGCCGTTTGCCGTGGTGATCTGCCCGGTAGGCTACGATCGCTCGGAAGGCGTGAAAGCCGCCGCCGACGCACTGTACGCCGGCCTGCAGGCGCAGGGCGTGGACGTGATCATCGACGACCGTGGCGAGCGCCCTGGCGCGATGTTTGCCGACTGGGAGCTGATTGGCGCGCCGCACCGCGTGACCATTGGCGACCGTGGCCTGAAAGAAGGCAAGGTGGAATACCAGCATCGCCGCGATAGCGAATCTACCGCGGTAGCGCCGGACGCCATTCTGGCCCACGTACTGGCCAAGCTGGCCTGATTACGGCCATGACCCCGCTGCGCTTTGCCTTGCCCCTGCTGTTGGCCGCCCTGGTGGCGGTACCGGCGTGGGCGGGTGCGCAGCGCGAGGAGGCGCTGGCGGCCAACGTGGCCAGCGCCATGTCGCGCAGCATTGCCGATGTAAACGCGCCGCGGCTGGTGTTTGAAGACCCGCGCGAAGGCCCGTTGTGGCTGGCCGAGATGTCGCGCCGGCTGGAAAAACGCATTCCGGACCAGTGGACGCGCGAGCGCCTGCTGACGGCGATTCATTACGAAGCCACCCGCGCCGGGCTGGACCCGCAGATGGTGCTGGGGCTGATCCAGGTGGAAAGCGGCTTCAAGAAGTACGCCATTTCGCCGGTAGGCGCGCGCGGGCTGATGCAGGTGATGCCGTTCTGGGTGCGCAGCATCGGTGCCAGCGGGCATAACCTGTTCGACCTCACCACCAACCTGCGCTATGGCTGCACCATTTTGCGGCATTACCTGGATATCGAGCGCGGCAACCTGTTTCGTGCACTGGGCCGCTACAACGGCAGCCTGGGTCGCGCCGAGTACCCCAACCTGGTGGTAGGCGCGTGGAAAGCCAACTGGCAGTGGCAGCAGCCTGCTGGCCAGCTGCGTACGGGCTACCAGCCGGCCAGCCGCTAGTTGGCCGCAAGTGTTTGCGTGCCATAAAAAAACCGCCTTTGGGCGGTTTTTTTATTAGCGCTGTGCCGGTTCAGGCGCGTTCGCCTTTGGCAAGCAGGAAGATGCGCGTACCGGCCAGGCGGTCGTGCAGGAATTGCTTGTCGTTATCCATGAACACCCACAGCAAAGGCAGCAGCCACCACGCCAACGCCGCCCACGCAGCCAGTTTGGGCGAGCCCAGCGAGGGCAGCCAGGTAATGTAGGACAGCACCGGTACACCGACAAACAGCACCATGGCTACGCCAAAACGTACGCCGGCTTGCAGCCACGATAGCGGGCGGCCATCGGGCATGGCCACTTTCAGCCGCCAGGGTTTCATGGCCAGGGTTTGCCCGCTTTTGACCCAGCAATAGCCAAAGTAGCCAAACAGCACGCCCGCCACAAACAGGCGGTGCAGCCATTCCAGCAGCGGGGCGTGGTTGCCCATGGCCAGAATCGGCGTGAAGGCGGCAACAGCCACCAGCCACAGGGTGCCAACCAGCAGGGATTCATACATCAGGCTGGCCAGGCGGCGTGTCAGGCCGGGAAAGTCGGTAGAGCGGGTCATGATGATAGGGAAAAACTGGGGAACAGCCTTGCGGCCAACTCAGCATCTTACCAAAGCCCCCGTGTGCCGCCTACCCCCATAAAAGTGGCTGTTTTTGCTGGTTTTTGCCCTTTTTTTGCACCTGCACAAAAGCGCTTGACCGACTTTGGTGCTTCGGCTAAGTTCGTTCATCACGGGACAAAAAATTAATACCTGAATTAAGAAGAGGCAAAGATGCAGATATCGGGCGCGGAGATCCTGGTTCGCAGCTTGCAGGAAGAAGGAGTCGAATTCGTTTTCGGCTACCCCGGCGGCGCGGTCCTTGAGATATATGATGCTATTTTCCGGCAGCAGCAGTTCAAACACGTACTGGTGCGCCACGAACAGGCGGCGGTACACGCTGCTGACGCTTACTCGCGTTCCAGTAACAAGGTGGGTGTCGCCCTGGTGACATCCGGCCCTGGCGCGACCAATGCTGTCACCGGCATTGCGACGGCGTACATGGATTCCATCCCCATGGTGGTGATTTCGGGCCAGGTGTCCACACCGGCCATCGGCATGGATGCTTTCCAGGAAGTGGACATGGTGGGTATTACCCGCCCGTGCGTGAAGCACAACTTCCTGGTGAAAGACATCAACGAGCTGGCATCTACCATCAAGAAGGCGTTCTACATTGCCGCGTCCGGCCGCCCGGGCCCGGTGGTGGTAGACATCCCGAAAGACGTGACCCAGCGTCTGGCCGAGTTCCACTACCCGGAAAGCGTGAGCATCCGCTCCTACGTGCCGGTAACACGTGGCCACCCCGGCCAGATCAAAAAGGCTGTGAACCTGCTGGCCGAAGCCAAGCGCCCGTACATTTACGTGGGTGGCGGCGCGGTGCAGGGCAATGCCTCGGCCGAAGTCACCGAGCTGGTGAAAATGCTGGGTGTGCCATGTACCAACACCCTGATGGGCCTGGGTGCCTATCCGGGTCAGGATCAGCAGTTCCTGGGCATGCTGGGCATGCACGGCACCTACGAAGCCAATATGGCCATGCAGTACTGTGATGTGCTGATTGCCGTGGGCGCGCGTTTTGACGACCGCGTGATCAGCGTGCCGTCGCACTTCCTGTCGCAGCCGAAAAAGATCGTGCACATCGACGTAGACCCGTCTTCCATCGCCAAACGCGTGAAGGTAGACGTGCCTATCGTGGGCGATGTGAAACACGTGCTGCGCGACATGATCGACCTGTTCAAGCAAACCGGCCAGCAAGTGCCACAGCAGCATCTGGCCAACTGGTGGAAGCAGATCGAAGAATGGCGCAGCTACAACAGCCTGCTGTACACCCCGTCTACCGAGTTCATCAAGCCGCAGTACGTGGTGCAGAAGCTGTATGAAATTACCGGCGGCGATGCCATCATCACCTCCGACGTGGGCCAGCACCAGATGTGGGCTGCACAGTACTACCCGTTCAAGCGCCCGAAACAGTGGCTGAACTCCGGTGGCCTGGGCACCATGGGTTTTGGTCTGCCTGCCGCCATTGGCGCGCAGCTGGCCAACCCGGATGCACAAGTAGCGTGCATTACTGGTGAAGGCTCGATCCAGATGAACATCCAGGAGCTGTCTACTGCCAAGCAGTACCACACCCCGGTGAAGGTGATTGCGCTGAACAACCGCTACCTGGGCATGGTGCGCCAGTGGCAGGAGTTCTTCTACGGTACCCGCTACTCCGAGTCGTACATGGATGCGCTGCCGGACTTCGTGAAAATTGCCGAAGCCTACGGCCACGTGGGTATCAAGGTGGAAAACCCGGCCGACGTGGAACCGGTGCTGCGCGAAGCGTTCAGCCCGGCACTGAAAGAGCGCCTGGTATTCCTGGATTTCCGTACCGACCAGTCCGAAAACGTGTTCCCGATGATCCAGAACGGCAAAGGTCTGGACCAGATGGATCTGCCGCCGCACATGCGCGACCTGCAGATTGCCCCGTTCGAGAACAACCGTGACTACGGCAACATGTGTTAAGGCCTAGCAGCATGCGACATATTCTTTCTATTTTGCTGGAAAACGAAGCGGGCGCCCTGTCACGAGTAGTGGGACTTTTTTCCGCGCGCGCATACAATATCGATTCGCTGACCGTGTCGACTACCGAAGACCCGACACTGTCGCGCATGACCATCGTCACCCACGGGTCTGACGAAGTCATCGAGCAGATCACCAAGCAGCTCAACAAGCTGATCGAGGTGGTCAAGGTGATTGACCTCAACGAGTCCGACCATATCGAACGCGAGATGATGCTGATCAAGGTCCGTGCCACCGGCAAGGACCGTGAAGAGATGAAGCGCATGGCTGATATCTTCCGCGGCCGCATCATCGACGTGACGGAAAAGACCTACACCATCGAGCTCACTGGTACCAGCGAAAAGCTCAACGCCTTTATCGAGGCGATCGACCGTTCAGTGATCCTGGAAACGGTGCGTACCGGTGCATCCGGAATTGGTCGCGGCGAACGTATTCTGAAGATCTGATATCACCAGGGCGGCTACCCGCTGCCCGAGAACAACTAGGGACATAAAATGAAAGTTTTCTACGACAAAGACGCTGACCTCTCCATCATCAAAGGCAAGCAGGTCGCCATCATCGGTTACGGCTCGCAAGGCCACGCCCACGCCCAGAACCTGAAAGAATCCGGCGTGAACGTGATCGTCGGCCTGCGCAAAGATGGCGCATCGTGGAAAAAAGCTGAAGCAGCCGGTCACCAGGTAAAAGAAATTGCCGAAGCCGTGAAAGCGGCCGACGTGGTGATGATCCTGCTGCCGGACGAATCGCAGCCGGACGTGTACTACAAGGAAATCGCGGCCAACATCAAGCAGGGCGCGGCCCTGGCGTTTGCCCACGGTTTCAACGTGCACTACAACCAGATCGTACCGCGTGACGACCTGGACGTGATCATGGTTGCCCCGAAAGGCCCGGGCCACACCGTGCGTTCCGAGTACGTGAAGGGTGGTGGTGTACCAACCCTGATCGCCGTGTACCAGGACAAATCCGGTAAAGCCCGCGACATCGCCCTGTCCTATGCTGCAGCCAACGGCGGCACCAAAGGCGGCGTGATCGAAACCAACTTCCGTGAAGAAACCGAAACCGACCTGTTCGGCGAACAAGCCGTGCTGTGCGGCGGTGCCGTAGAGCTGGTAAAAGCCGGTTTCGAAACCCTGACCGAAGCCGGTTATGCCCCGGAAATGGCTTACTTCGAATGTCTGCACGAACTGAAACTGATCGTGGACCTGATGTACGAAGGCGGTATCGCCAACATGAACTACTCCATCTCCAATAACGCGGAGTATGGCGAGTACGTGACTGGCCCGGAAGTGGTGACCTCCGCCACCAAGGAAGCCATGAAAAAGGCCCTGTACCGCATCCAGTCCGGTGAATACGCCAAGATGTTCATCCTGGAAGGCAAGACCAACTACCCGAGCATGACCGCCCGCCGTCGCCTGAATGCCGATCACCCGATCGAAAAAGTGGGTGCCGAGCTGCGCGCCATGATGCCTTGGATCGCCAAGAACAAGCTGGTAGACCAGTCCAAGAACTAAGCCCTGCGGCATTGTTCTGACAAACCGGGCCCTGTGCCCGGTTTTTGCATTTCGGGCGTACAATGCGCGCTATCCGGCCATTGGCCCCACGAACACACTACGGGAAAACCATGCACGATCCTGTACCTGCCAAGCCCTCGCTGCGTCGCCAGGGTATTTATCTGCTGCCGAACTCGTTTACGCTGGCCGCGCTGTTTGCCGGCTTTTACGCCATTGTGCAGGCCATGAACCAGCGTTTCGAGCTGGCGGCCGTCGCGATTTTCATTGCCATGATTCTGGACGGCATGGACGGCCGCGTGGCGCGCATGACGCATAGCCAGAGCGCTTTCGGTGCCGAATTCGACAGCCTGTCGGACATGGTGAGCTTTGGCGTGGCGCCGGCGCTGGTGGCTTATGAGTGGCTGCTGAAAGACATGGGCAAGCTGGGCTGGATGGTGGCCTTCATCTATTGCGCCGGTGCGGCGCTGCGCCTGGCGCGCTTCAATACCATGGTCGGTACTGCCGACAAGCGCTGGTTTACCGGCCTGCCCAGCCCGGCAGCAGCGGCGCTGGTGGCGGGGCTGGTGTGGATTTGTCACGCCTACGGCTACCAGCAGTTGCCCGGCCTGCATTGGCTGGCGCTGGTATTTACCGCGTTTGCCGGTATCACCATGGTGACCAATGTGAAGTACTGGAGCTTCAAGGAGATCCACCTGCGTCGCCGCGTGCCATTCGTGATGCTGCTGGGGTTGGTGGTGGTGTTGCTGTTGCTGATGTCGGAGCCGCCGCTGGTGCTGTTCGGCTTCTTTGTGTGCTATGCGCTGTCGGGCTATGTGATGGCGCTGATGAACCTGGGGCGCAAGGCACCGCCGCCGCCGGTAAGCTAAGCAAAAAAACCGCCTTCGGGCGGTTTTTTCATGGTGGGCCTACCGCAGGCAGGCGCTGGGTGGCTGGCCGAAGCGGCGGCGGAAAGCGGTGGCAAAGTTGGCCGCAGAGCTGTAGCCCGCCCCCAGCGCTACGTCGGTAATGCTGCGCTGCCCGCTTAGCAGCATCTGGCGGGCGCTTTCCAGCCGCTGCCCGCGCAGGTAGTCCATGACGCTGCAGTCAAAGTGGCGGCGGAAGTGCCGTTGCAGGGTGCTGCTGCTCATGCACGCGGCTTCCGCTAGCTGGTGTAGGCTCCAGTTTTCGCCTTCGCCGCTGTCTATCAGCGCCTTTACCCGCTGCAGGCGGCGGTTCAGTTGCGGGGTAGCCGGGCGGTCTGGTGGCGGGCTACCTATTTCGGCCAATGCCTGCCCGAGTAGCAACATGCCCATGCCCTCGCGTTCGATGCGGGCTAATAGCGGGTTGGCCGCATGGTGTTGCACCATCTGCTGCGCCAGCCGCGTGAGCTGCGGGCTGGCGACCCACTGCATGGCGGCCAGGTGGCGGCTGGCCAGACGCGCCAGGGCCGACTGGCTACCGAGCTCGGGCAGGCCGTGTTGTTCCAGCCAGGGGTGATCCAGCGCCATACACACTTTCTGTTCTATGCCGGGTTGGCCGCAGTGGCGCTGGAACAGGGCGGGTTCGTTCAGGTTGACCAGCAGCACCTGTGCTTGTTGCTGCGGCTGCAGGCGGAAGTCGTGCTGGTCGAAGTTCAGCTTGATCGGGCCTTGCAGCGCCACGATCAGCCGTAGCCCGGCGGCGCTGGCATTGCTGTGGCTATGCGGGTTGGCGCGGCTGCGGTTGGCGCTGATCAGAAAGCCGGGGGTGGTGTGTTGTACCCAGGCGAAGTCGCTGGTGGTCGGGCGGGTGTCACCCTGCTGGCCCTGCATGCTGTTTCCTCCGTGTTCCCTCTGCGCGTCTTGCGCAAACAAGCTTGCCCGTATCGCAAAAGCAGCCAGACAGGCTATGCCGGATACTACCAGACTTCTTGCTAATAAGAATGATTATCAACAAGAGGGTGGTAACGATGTGTATCAAGCAGCGTGCTTTACGCCGCCTGGCCGGCGTACTGCTGTGCCTGAATCTCCTGCCGCTGGCCATGGCAGAGTCGGTGGTGCTGGATGGGGCTAGCCAGTTTGCGCTGCATTCGCGGCATACCGGGCGCGACTATCGCATTTATCTGTCGGTGCCAGCGGTGCCGCCACCAGCGGGGGGCTACCCGGTGCTGTATGCCCTGGATGGCGACGCCAGTTTTGCCCGCCTGCACCAAGCCAACCCGCGCGAGGCCAGCGTATTCGAGCGTTTGCGCCAGCACGGGCCGGTGGTGCCGCAGCCTGGCGTGGTGGTGGGCATAGGCTATGGCCGCCCGTTCAGCCAGACGATGGACTTGCGCGCCGAAGACTACACCCCGCCGCTGTCGTGCCAGGCTTGCGCGCTGTCTTCGCCGCGCCATGGCGGGGCGGACGCCTTTGCCCGCTTTATCAACGAAGAGCTCAAGCCGGAAGTGGCCCGCCGCCTGCCGCTGAACCCAGCGCGCCAGAGCCTGTTCGGCCACTCCTATGGCGGCCTGTTTACCGTGTACCAGCTGCTGCGCCAGCCGCAGAGCTTCCAGCATTTCTTTGCCATCAGCCCGTCGCTGTGGTTTGGCGACCGCGCGCTGTTGGCCACACCGGTGCCTGCGCTGCCGGTCGCGTCGCCACGCCTGCTGGTGCTGTGGGTAGGGCAGGACGAGCAGCCGGCCAGCTACGACCTGGCGGTAGAGCGCCAACGGCAGCAGCGCCTGCAGCAAAACCGCATGGTGAGCAATACCGCGGAGCTGCACGCCAGGCTATACGGCCAGCCTGGCCTGGTGAGCGATTACCGGGTGGTGCCTGGCCACGATCACGGCCAGATGCATGGCTACGCTATAGACCGTGCACTGGCCATCGCCTTTAGCCCCGCTTGGCAGCCAGGCCACTGATTTCATGTGATGGGGTGGCCTGTCACCCCGCTTATTTCGGGAAGAAAAATGAAACAACGCAAGCATTCCAGGGCCCGCCTTGCGGCCAACCCGCTGTACGCCATCCTGTTCGGTAGCGCCATGCTGCTACCGGCTGCCGTGCACGCTGCCGGTAGCGAGACGGTGCTGGACAAGGTAACGGTGACCGGCGAGAAAATGAACCGTAGCCTGGCCAAAACCACCACGGCGGTCAGCGTGCTGCAGGCCGAGAAGGTAGACACCGGCGAGGTCAGCTCGGTGAACGAGGTAGCCGCCCAGGTGCCCAATATGACCATCAACGCCGTGGGTGGCGTGAACATTCGCGGGGTAGAGGGCGCCGGCCCTGGCGTGGGCTTTTATTCCTTTGTGGGCGGTGGGCGTCCGCGCATCAGCACCAGCCTGGACGGTGTTGCCGACGTATGGACCGGCCAGCAGTATCTGGATAGCGACGTGTGGGACGTAAAGCAGGTGGAAGTGCTGCGCGGGCCGCAATCCACCACCCAGGGCCGTAACGCTTTGGGTGGCGCGGTACTGGTACAAACCAACGACCCTAGCTTCCAGCAGGAAGGCGCGCTGCGCCTGGGCTGGGAAGATACCGACGGCCGTGCCAACGTGGCCGGCATGTTGTCCGGTGCGCTGGTAGAAGACGAGCTGGCCTACCGCCTCACCGCCAATGCGGTGAAAGGGCACGGCTTCATCAACTACACCGGCGTGGCCGGCCAGGACCCGTCCGCGCTGCAGCGTAGCAATGTACGGGGCAAGCTGCTGTGGAAGCCCAAGTCGCTGCCACAGCTGCAAGCGCGGCTGACGGTAGCGCATCGCGACTACCAGGGCGAGTACCTGAACCTGATCAGCGCGCCAGATCTGGGTGCGTACACCTACAAGGCCAGTGCGGCGGCCAACGCCCGTATCCAGGATTCGCAGAACACCACCACCACGCTGGATACCGAGTACGACTTCCAGAACGGCGTGACCGGCCACCTGCAGTACAGCTATAGCGATAACCATATCGGCTTCGAGCAATACCCGTCGCGCATGAGCCTGGCGCTGGACGACCAGAACCACACGCTGGAAGGCAGGCTGGTATTCCAGCGCCCGCAAAGCGCACTGAGCGGCGTGCTGGGCCTGTACGCCTACCAGCGCGACCAGGATCTGTTTGCCAACCAGGGCAGCAGCCCGCTATTCCGGGGTACGGACAAAGTCACCACGCTGGCTGCCTATGCGGACGGCGAGCTGGCATTGAACGACAGCTGGTCGCTACTGGCCGGCCTGCGTGCAGAGCGCGAAACGCAGAACCGTGATGTGGTCTACAACCGCATGCCTATCAAGGGCGACATCGGCAAAACCCTGCTGCTGCCCAAGATCGGTATCAGCCACCAATGGTCGCCTGTTACCCAGATGAGTCTCACCGTGCGTCAGGGCTATAACCCGGGCGGGGTGTCGGTGGACGAGAAAAACGTGGTGTTCGAGTACGGCAGCGAAAAGGTGAATGCCTACGAATACGCGCTGAAAACCCGCCAGGGTGGCGTGCTGCTGGGGGCCAACCTGTTTTACAACGATTACACCGACTACCAGATGAGCTACGCCAGCCGCCTGCGTAACGTACCGCAAGCGCATACCACGGGCCTGGAGCTGAGCGCGGCGGCCAGCATTATCGGTGGCCTGGAGCTGAACGCCGGCCTGGGGCTGTTGCGTAGCAAAGTAGACAAGGCGCCCGTCGGCGCTGCCGGTGTTGCTGGCAAGGAGATGACCTACGCGCCGGACATCACCGCCACGCTGGGCGTCAAAAAGCAGTGGGGTAGCTGGAGCGCTGCGGCCAACCTGCAGCACTTGGGCGAGTACTACACCGATACCGCCAATACCAGCACCACCATGGGTGGCGATTACAACTTGCTCAACCTCAACCTGGCCTACGCCATGAACGACGAGACCACGGTGCGTGCCTATGTGAAAAATGCGCTGAACGAAGACATCATGCTGGGCAAGCGTACTACCGGCTTTTATGTTGGTGCGCCGCGCACGGTGGGCATGAACGTGGATTACCGCTTCTAGCTCTGGTATTTGCAGTTAGCGGCAAGGCCCCCGCCCAGGCGGGGGCCTTGTTTTTTGTTCTTTGGCTGTAAATATTCTACAATATGTCCAATAAAATGCATTGGACACTATTTTGCAACACAGCGTTGGGCGATTTTGTGCAGTGCATTTGACAGATTGTCGTCAGATTTGTATCGTAAACCCATAACAAGACAGGAGTGGCAGCATGCAATTGGACATTGAACGTCTAATCGAGGATTTTGGTGGCCCCGGTACGCTCGCGGAAGCGTTGACGGCGGCCTTTCCCGATGAGCCGGTGTCCCGTGCTGCCATCTACAAATGGCGCGAGCGCGGCACTTTGCCGCTGGCACAGCTGAACAAGCTGGCCAAACTCGCTGCCGACCAGGGCAAGCGTTTCGATTTCAACGACTATCTGGCCGGGGCACAACCCGCGGCACAATGGAGATCACCAGACATGGGCGACCGTCTTTACATTTTCGATACCACCCTGCGTGACGGCGAGCAATCGCCAGGCGCGGCCATGACCAAAGAAGAAAAAGTACGTATCGCCCGCCAGCTGGAGCGCCTGGGTGTGGACGTGATCGAAGCCGGTTTTGCCGCCGCCAGCCCGGGTGACGCCGACGCTATCCGCGCCATCGCCGAAGTCATCAAGGAATCCACCGTCTGTAGCCTGGCGCGTGCCAACGAGCGCGACATCCGCGCCGCCGGCGAAGCCATCGCCCCGGCACCGAGAAAGCGCATCCACACCTTCATCGCCACCAGCCCTATCCATATGGAGAAGAAGCTGCGCATGACGCCGGATGAAGTGGTGGAAGCCGCGATCAAAGCCGTAAAACTGGCCCGCGAGTACACCGATGACGTGGAATTCTCGGCCGAAGACGCGCTGCGCTCCGACATCGACTTCCTCGCCCGCATCTTCGGCGAAGTGATCAAAGCCGGTGCCACCACGCTGAACGTGCCGGACACCGTGGGCTACGCGGTGCCAAAAGTCACCGAAGCTTTCTTCCGCGAGCTGATCGCCAAGACCCCGGGCGGCGACAAGGTCATCTGGTCTGCCCACTGCCATAACGACCTGGGCATGGCGGTCGCCAACAGCCTGGCGGCGGTACTGGGCGGTGCCCGCCAGGTGGAATGTACCATCAACGGCCTGGGCGAGCGTGCCGGTAATGCCGCGATGGAAGAAATCGTGATGGCGGTGAAAACCCGCAAAGACGTGTTCGGCGTGGAAACCCGCGTGGATGCCACCCAGATCGTACCGGGCTCCAAGCTGGTGTCCACCATTACCGGCTACCCGGTGCAGCCGAACAAGGCCATTGTGGGTGCCAACGCCTTTGCCCACGAGTCCGGCATCCATCAGGATGGCGTGCTGAAGCACCGCGAGACCTACGAAATCATGTCGGCCGAATCGGTAGGCTGGACCGCCAACCGCCTGACGCTGGGCAAACTGTCCGGTCGCAACGCCTTCCGTACCAAACTGCAGGCGCTGGGCATCGTGCTGGAAAGCGAAGAAGCACTGAACGCCGCTTTTGCCCGCTTTAAAGAGCTGGCCGACAAGAAGCGCGAGATTTTCGACGAAGATTTGCACGCCCTGGTGTCCGACCAGCTGGTGGCGGCCGAACAGGAAGACTACAAGTTCGTGTCGCTGAAAGTGGCCACCGAAACCGGCGAAGAGCCGCAGGCACACATCGTGTTTGTGGAGCGCGGCAACGAGCACCGCGCCGAGTCCGGTGGGTCCGGCCCCGTGGATGCTGCCTTCAAGGCCATCGAAAGCGTGGTGAAAAGCGAAGCCGAGCTGGAGCTGTACTCGGTGAACGCCATCACCAAGGGCACCGAATCGCAGGGTGAAGTGACCGTGCGCCTGGCCAAGGATGGCCGCATCGTTAACGGTCAGGGTGCCGATACCGACATTATCGTGGCCAGCGCCAAGGCGTACCTGGCTGCACTGAACAAGCTGTCCAGCAAGACCGAGCGCGTACACGCGCAAGGCCCGGTGTAACAGCAAAGCGCGCGCACGCGTTGCGGCAGGTCACCCTACCGGGCCAGGTTGGCCGCAGCGCGAAAGATCAAAGGCTCACAAGGCCGCCCCATTTGGCCCTTGCCCTCACCACGGCAGGCGCTGACAGCCGACCCACGAGGTCGGCCTTGTCGCGTCTGCCGTTTTGTTTTCTGTTCTGTGGTCGTGCGATGATCTTGGGCTGGCGTGCAGGAGGATGAGATGGGATGGGATGGGATGGGATGGGTTTCCTGATTTGGCTTTTAGTGTTGTTGACCTTGCCGATCATTGTCATTGCACTGCCCTTTGTGTATTGCAACGTGCTGGATAGGACAGTAGAACAAATCGCACCCGATTTACGGTCGCTGCCGCGTTATGCGGTGTGGCTGCTGGTGGTGCCCGTTGTCGGTTGGCTGTGTTTGGCTTGGGCTGCCCCTGTGTTAGTACGTTCGTTGCGTGATGAGTGGCTGGCGCGCGCTTTATGGCACGAAGGGCGTTTCCCGATAGAGGATTTGCCGCGACGTATCGCCATCAGTTATGTGCTTGCGCTGGGGTTAGCCGTGGCATTGTTGATGGCCGGCGTGGTGGTGGCGTGTGAGTGGCACCACCATGAAAGCCTGGTGATGAAGATCACGCTGGTTTTACTGGCGGTGCAAGGTTTTGATGTCTGGCAGCATGGGCAAGATCTGCGACTTGTTGCCGCCGAGTGTGGTGACTGGATCACTGGTGCTTGATGTATGTCGAATGCGCACTTTTTTTAAGCAGTGTCTAATGAATCAGTTTATTGATTCATGGTATGTTGAACATATATCCAAAACTATATGGTTCAAGCAAAGCATGAGCGCATTCGCACGAGTCGTTGTTCTGGGCAGCCTGGCGCTGCTGGCGGCCTGTTCTGGCACCAAGTACGCTTATCAAAAAGAAGCGTTTGATACCAAAGGCCCGTTTGACCGGCATTTCAATGCCCCGAAAGCTGTGGTGTACCAGGCCATGAAACGTGTGGCGCTGCGCCAGGGTTTTGCCGTGGAAAAAGACGCGGAAGCCAGTAACGCGCTGGTGGTGTCCAAGCAGTATCAGCAAGATAACCTGAATACCCTGCTGACCATTTCCGGCATCGTGACCGGTGCGGGCAACACGTCTGATGCGTGGATTGCCGCGCAAGAGGTGACGCTGAAGAGCCACGAAACCAAGCAGACGACGTCGGTCGGTTTCCTGAGCTTGTCCATTCCCATTCCTACCGGCACGACTGCCACGCTCACCAAAGAGCGCGGCGAGACGGTAGTCGACCCGGTGTTCTACGAACGCATGTTTGCCTCCATCGAGCGCGAAGTGCCGAACGTGCGCGCCCAGCTGGAAAGCCAGAAGCTGGAAGACGATGCCCGTCTGCGCAGCGAAATCGAGCAGAAGCTGCGTATCGAAATGGAAATCAAGGCGCGACTGGAAGCCGAACGTGTGGCCAAGCTGGAGGCAGAGCAGCAGGCCAAGCTGCAGAAGCAGGCCGCCGATGCAGCTGCGGCCAACGCTGCCCCGGCGCCAGCCAGTGTGCCAGTGGTGGTGCCAGGCAGCAGCCCGGCTGTACCGGCTGCAGCGCCAGTTAGCGGCAGCTAAGCCGGCCGGGGCGGCACGCGCCCGCCCGGATCACCAGGCCGCCGTATTCCGGCGGCCTTTGTGCTTTGGTTTTGTCCGCCAGCCGCTTATAGTGCCGCTACTTTGAATCAAGGAGTTGCCATGGGTCAGGCATTTTTCATTACCGGGACCGATACCGAAATCGGCAAGACGCACAGCGCGGTCAAGCTGACACAACACTACCAGGCACAGGGCCTGCGCGTGCTGGCGATGAAACCGGTAGCCAGTGGCTGCGAAGTGCTGCCGGACGGCAGCTGGCACAATGACGACGTGGCGCGGCTATGCGCGGCCACCGGCCAGACCGATACCGCGCTGATGAACCCGTACCGTTTTTTGCCGCCGGTATCGCCGCATATCGCCGCCCGTCAGGCCGGGGTCACGGTGTCGCTGGACGTGCTGGCCGACCATGCCCAACGGTTGGCCGCAGATTGCGATGTGCTGCTGGTGGAAGGGGCGGGGGGCTGGATGGCGCCACTGCGTGACGATTGTCTGATGCAAGACCTGGCGCGCCACCTTGGCCTGCCGGTAATACTGGTGGTAGGCATGCGGCTGGGCTGCATCAACCACGCGCTGCTGACGGCGCAAGCCATCCGTGCCGCTGGCTGCGAGCTGGCGGGCTGGGTGGCGAACCGGGTGGTGCCGAATCAGCCGGCTTTCGAGGACAATCTGGCCACGCTGGTGCAGCATCTGGGTGAGCCCATGCTGCTGCTGCCGTATGAGGGCACCCGCTAGATTGCTGCGCTGCAGTATCGAGTGTGCTTGTTTTTATACTGCAAGCAGCTAAGCTGCTTGCAGAACAGCATGCCGTACAAGTGCTGTCGCCCGGGTTCTCCGGCCAACACGAGACTTGGGGGCGTCTGCCCCCGGCAGGCAGTAGGGGGCAGACGCCTCCTACCATCCTGCTTCATGCACCTTGCTTCTCCCCGGGTTCGCCATGTCAGACCGCCGTCCGTCTACCCCTTCGTTTATTGTCCTGCTGCTTAAAGTGCTGCTGATACTGTGCGTGCTGGGCATGTTGGCCGCAGGTTTTTCGCCGCTCTATCAGGCATTCATGCGCCTCACCGGTTTGGGGGGGGCTGCCCATGCACAGGCCGTGCCGGCTAGCCAGCTGGTATGGCTGCGCATAGATGAAAGTACCCCTGGCCAGCCTTGGCAGGTGCGCCCGCTGCAGGGGGCGCAGCAGGTAAAACCGGGGCAGTTTGTGCAGCTGATGGTGGAGGTGCGCAATAACCAGCCGCATTTTGCGGCCATGCAGGCCTTGCCGGTCTATCAGCCGGCCGCAGCTGCCGCGTATGTGCAAAAGCTCGAATGTTTTTGCTTCGCGCAGCAGCTGTTCTCGCCAGGCCAGGTGCGCCGCTTTCCGGTAGTGGTGGTCATCGACAAGCAGCTACCGGCTACGCTGCGCCAGATAAGCCTGGCGTATCAGATACAGGACAGGCCGGCATGAAACGCCGCTCACCCCGTCGCACCTTGCTGGCAGGCTACCGGCCGCGCTGGCGGCTGGCCGATTGGGTGGTGGTGGCCATTGTGCTGGGTGCCGTGCTGCTGATGTTTCTGTTTTTGCTAGGCCACTACTGGCAGGCCTGATGGCAGTTTGTCCGGCCAGCTTGGCTGGTGTTCTATCGCTTTGACCACTAAGGTAAGAGCGTCTTTCCCATTCCTTGGCGCCGCCTATGTCCTTGCTCTCTGCCCTGCGTACCCCTTGCTGGCGATGTGTGTTGCGTTGCCTGGCGCTGCTGGCGCTGGCTTGGGCGTTGTGGCAGTGGCAGCAGGGGGGGCAGGCGGTGCAGCTGCAGGAGGCATTTGCCCGTGCGGCCAACCTGCCGCCGCAAGCCTTGGCCGAGGTGGCGCAAGATGCGGTGCCACAGGGGCAGCGTGTCTGGCTGGCGGTGCGCGATAGCGCGGCCAGTGTGCGTATTGCTAATGCCAGGCTGCAAGGCCGCGAGGGTGTGCGCCAGTGGCAGGCCGTGCAGCTGGCGGATGGTAGCTGGGTGGTGATCGACCGCGGCTGGCTGGCCAGGCCGGCCGGTGTATTGCTGTTGCCCTTGCCTACCGGGCGGCTGCTGGGCCGCTGGGTGCCGCTGCCGCCCGATCTGGTGGCACCGCCGGCCAAGCTGGGGCTCAGCGGCGAGGTAGATGGGCTGGACTGGCCGGCGTTGGCACGGCAGCTGCCAGGCCCCTTGCGCCAGGGCTTGGTGGTGCTCGACCCGGCACTGCGCCCCCATATCAGCTGGCCGGTCAGCGCGGCGGCTGACCCGGCCAGGCATTATCGGCAAGCAAGGATGGCATTGTTGCTGGGCTTGCTGCTGTTATTGTGCTCGCGTCTGTTGCCCCGCCGTCCTGCTTGATCTGTCTGCTTGCGGCCGCGCCTTGCCAGGCCTATGCTGCTGGCCGTCCCCCGCTGCGATCAGCCGGGTCGAATCAACGCTATCTTCCTGGTGAGTTACGTATGAAATCGTTTGGCAAACTCTTGGCCGCGGCCACGCTGGCCATGACTTTACTGGCCTGTACCCCTGCAGAAACACTATCGTTCAAGGGCACGGATATCAGTACGGCCGATTTCGGCAAGCCGTTTACCCTGACGGGGCAGGATGGCAAGCCGCATAATCTGGCTGACTATCAGGGCAAGGCGGTAGCGCTGTTTTTTGGCTATACCCATTGCCCGGATATTTGCCCTACCACCATGCTGGAGTATCAGCAGGTGATGAAGCTGCTCGGCAAGGATGGCGACCGTGTGCAGGTGTTGTTTGTCAGCATCGACCCGCAGCGCGATACGCCGCAGGTACTGGCCGGTTATGTACCATTTTTCGATAAGCGCTTCATGGGGCTGACCGGTAGCGCGGCGCAAGTGCAGGCGGTGGCCAGCCAGTACAAGATCGTGGCGCAGCGGCAGCCGCGCCAGGACGGTGGCTACACCATGGACCACAGTGCCGGCAGCTATTTGTTTGACACTAAAGGCCAGCTGCGTGTGTATGTGCCTTACGGCACCCCGTCTGCGGATATCGCGCATGATTTGCAGCAATTGTTGCGCTAGACTTGGGTGTCATTTTTAGCCAGTAGCTGGCAGCGGATAAGCAGATTGTGACTGAAGAAAAACATAGCGGCAGCGAGCCTGCAGACCTGTCCCGGTTTACCCTGTCTAGCCGGGCCGAGATCGTGCAACATCTGCGCACCATTATCGACCAGCGCCAGAACGTAACGGTGTTTTCCAACAAGGGTAAGTCTTTCATCATTACCCGGCTGCTGGATATCGACCCCGAGCGCGGCGTGATGGTGCTGGACTGGGGGGCGAAAGAGCACGAAAACCGCATGTTGCTGCAAAGCGAGCGCAATGTGTTCGTTAGCGCCCCGTCCGGGGTGAAAACCCAGTTTGCCACCGGCGAAGTCCGCGAAATCAGCTTTGAAGGTGCCCCTGCGTTCGAGGCGCCGCTGCCGGCGCAGGTTATCCGCCTGCAGCGCCGCGATTTCTTCCGTATCCATACGCCGGTAGCGCAGCCGGTGCTGTGCCGGCTGCCGGATCACCCCGACGGTGAGAAGCTTATTCCGCTGTTTGATATCAGCCTGGGTGGTATGGCGCTGACGCTGACCCCGGCGCAGGCCGGCTGGCTGAGCGAGGGCATGGTGTTGCGCCAGGCGGTGATCGAGCTTAAACCTTTCGGGGTGCTGCAAGTAGGTGTGGAAGTGCGCCATATCATGCGGCTGCAGCTGAAAAATGGCATGGAAATGCTGCGCGCGGGCTGTTTGTTCCAAGGTATGAATACCCCGCGCGAAACGCTGGTGCAGCGCTACATCGCGCAGCTTGAGCGGGAGCGCCGTGCTCTGGTACGCTGAGGCCAACCTATTGCAACGCAGCACGCCATCATGACCCTGACCATTGCCCTGTCCAAGGGCCGTATTTTTGAAGAAACCTTGCCGTTGCTGGCTGCCGCCGGCATCGTGCCGGCCGAAGCGCCGGAATCTTCCCGCAAACTCATCATCGGTACCAACCGCCCCGACGTGAAGCTGGTGATCGTGCGCGCCTCCGACGTGCCCACCTACGTGCAGTACGGCGCCGCCGACCTGGGTATTGCCGGCCGCGACGTGCTGATCGAGCACGGTGGTGCCGGCCTGTACCAGCCACTGGACCTGAATATTGCCAAGTGCAAGATGATGGTGGCGGTAGAAAACGGCTTTGACTACGAGGCCGCCGTCAAGCACGGCGCCCGCCTGAAAGTGGCCACCAAATACCCGCAGATCGCGCGTGAGCACTTTGCCGCCAAAGGCGTACACGTGGACATCATCAAACTGTACGGCTCCATGGAGCTGGCGCCGCTGGTGGGCCTGGCCGACGCCATCGTCGACTTGGTGTCTACCGGTGGCACGCTGAAGGCCAACAATCTGGTGGCCGTCGAGCACATCATCGATATCAGCTCGCGTCTGGTGGTGAACCAGGCGGCGCTGAAACTCAAGTACGACACTATCCAGCCGGTGCTGGATGCCTTCGCTGGCGCCGTCCAGCCGTAACTGTCCCCGCTGCGGCCAACCTTGTGGTGGGTCGTGGCCCCCGGAGCCGCACGCATGCAACGCCTGTCTTCTACCCAAGCCGACTTCGACGCCCGCCTGAAAGCCCTGCTGGCGTTCGAAACCGCTCAGGACCCCGCCGTCGATACCGCTGTCGCCGCCATCTGCGAGGACGTCAAAGCCCGCGGTGACGCCGCCGTCGTGGAGTACACCAACCGCTTCGACCGCATGAGCGCCGCCAGCATGGCCGAGCTCACCCTCAGCCGCGACGCGCTGCAAGCCGCGCACGACCGCCTGCCGGGCCATGTGCGTGACGCGCTGGTCGCTGCCGCCGAGCGCGTGCGCCGCTATCACGAAAAGCAGCTGGCGCACTCCTGGAGCTACGAGGACGAAGACGGCACGCTGCTGGGCCAGCAAGTTACCCCGCTGGACCGCGTGGGTATCTACGTACCCGGCGGCAAGGCAGCCTATCCCAGCTCGGTGCTGATGAACGCCATGCCGGCCAAGGTGGCGGGGGTGGGCGAGATCATCATGGTGGTGCCCACGCCGAACGGCGAGCAGAACGACCTGGTGTTGGCCGCAGCCTACATCGCGGGCGTGGACAAGGTGTTTACCTGTGGCGGTGCCCAGGCGGTAGCCGCGCTGGCCTACGGTACCCAGACCGTACCGCAGGTCGACAAGATCACCGGCCCGGGCAATGCCTACGTAGCCGCCGCCAAGCGCCGCGTGTTCGGTGTGGTGGGTATCGACATGGTGGCCGGCCCGTCCGAGATTCTGGTGATTTGCGATGGCGACACCGACCCGGACTGGATCGCCATGGACCTGTTCAGCCAGGCCGAGCACGACGAAATTGCCCAGGCCATTCTGCTGTGCCCGTCGGCGGAGTACATCGCCCGCGTGGAAGCCAGCATCGCCAAGCTGCTGCCGGCCATGCCGCGCCGCGCCATCATCGAGCAGAGCCTGGCCAACCGTGGCGCGCTGATCCAGGTGCGCGACCTGGCCGAAGCCTGCGAGATCTCGAATTACATTGCGCCCGAGCACCTGGAGCTGTCGGTGGCCGAGCCGGACGCGTGGCTGCCCAGCTTGCGCCACGCCGGTGCCATCTTCATGGGCCGCTTCACTTCGGAAAGCCTGGGCGATTACTGCGCCGGCCCCAATCACGTGCTGCCTACCAGCCGCACCGCACGTTTTGCCAGCCCACTGGGCGTGTACGACTTCCAGAAACGCAGCAGCCTGATCCGTGTGTCGCACGCCGGGGCGCAAAAGCTGGGCAAGATCGCCAGCATCCTAGCGCATGGCGAGGGCCTGACCGCACACGCCCGTGCGGCAGAATTACGCCTGGATGAATGAAAATTTAACGAAACTGGCCTAGGCTCCAAGGGATAAGGAGCACAACGCCAATGACACGTTACCTGGCCAGACTCTGTCTGGCCTTTCTTTTTGCGCAAGCTTACGCCGCGACGCCCACCGTGTTACTGGTAGACAGCTATCACGCGGGTTACGCCTGGAGCCAGGCCTGGCGCGCCGCGCTGATGCGTACGCTGGGCAGCTCGGTGCAGTTTTCCTATGCCGAGCTGGATAGCAAACGCCAGCCCCGCGACCAGCTGGAGCCGCGAGCCAAACAGATTATGGCGCAGATCCAGCGTCAGCAGCCGCAGCTGGTGGTGGTGGCGGACGATGCCGCCTTGCGCTTTGTCGGTACTCGCCTGGCTGGCAGCACCACGCCGGTGGTGTATCTGGGTATCAACCAGAACCCGCGCCATTATTTGCAAGACTACGCGGCCAACGTAACGGGTGTGCTGGAGCGGCCGCTGATACGCCGTAATATCAACCTGATGCGCCAGATGGTGCCGGGCATGCGGCGTGTGCTGCTGCTGTTCGATAATGACCTGACCTCCGAAGTGATCCAGGAGGAGCTGTTCGGCCGCGCCAACAGTCTGCAGGACGGTGCGGTGCAGATCGACCTGGTACGCGCCATCGACTACACCGATTGGCAGCGTCAGGTGAGCCAGGCCGGTGGCCGCTACCAGGCGATCTGGACCGGCCTGTACCAGACGCTGCGCGACACCAACGGCAAGCTGGTACCGGATAGCGAGGTCATCGCCTGGACGGCGGCCAACAGCAAGCTGCCCTTGTTCGCGTTCTGGGATTTTGCCATCGGGCCGGACAAGGCCATTGGCGGGCTGGTGTTGTCCGGTAGCGACCAGGGCAGGTTGGCCGCAGGCCTGGTGCAGCAGATACTGTTTCAGCGCCGCCAGCCTGGCAGCCTGTTTCCGCTCAATGGCGGCAGTGGCCACTTGCTGTTCAGCCGCCGTGCGCTGCAGCGGTTTGGCCTTACCCTGCCGCCGGCATGGGCAGGGCAAGTGCAGCTGATCGAGTAGCCGACCCGGCCGAATCGGGTTAGGATGATGGTTCTGTGAATTGATTGCGTCGGGCTTTGCC
The DNA here is from genome assembly GCF_020616155.1 of Vogesella sp. XCS3. Taxonomy (NCBI): domain Bacteria; kingdom Pseudomonadati; phylum Pseudomonadota; class Betaproteobacteria; order Neisseriales; family Chromobacteriaceae; genus Vogesella; species Vogesella sp. XCS3. The sequence continues at coordinate 2,929,980 of NZ_CP085530.1, forward strand.
GGCAGTTCCAACCGGCCCCGCCGGTATTGAAATGTCGAGCAAAATGTCTATACAGCAGTGGTTCCGCCCCGATGTCCTGGCCATGCAGGCCTACCATGTTGCCGATGCAACGGGCTATCTCAAGCTCGATGCAATGGAAAACCCGTACCGACTCCCTGACGCCTTGCGCGCCGAGCTGGGCCAGACCCTGGCCGAGGTGGCGCTGAACCGCTACCCCGACCCGCACGGCGATGGCCTGAAAGACCAGCTCAAAGCGGCGTTCGCCATCCCCCCCGCTGCCGATGTGGTGCTGGGCAATGGCTCCGACGAGCTGATCACCCTGCTGACCCAGGCACTGCCTGCTGACAGCGTGGTGCTGGCGCTGGAGCCTTCCTTCGTGATGTACCGCATGAACGCGCAGCTGTCGCGCATGCGTTACGTGGGCGTGCCGCTGAACGACGACTTCACCCTGAATCTGGACGCCACCCTAGCTGCCATCGCCACGCACCAGCCGGCGGTGGTATTCGTGTCCTACCCCAACAACCCTACTGGCCCGCGCTTTGCCCGCCAGCAGGTAGAAGCCATTCTCGACGCCGCCCCCGGCCTGGTGGTGGTGGACGAGGCCTATCAGGCCTTTGCTGCCGATACCTTTATGGATCTGGCCGGCCAGCACCCGCAGCTGATCGTGATGCGCACGCTGTCCAAGATCGGCCTGGCCGGCCTGCGCCTGGGTTACGCTGCCGGCGCGCCGGACGTGATCGCCCAGCTAGACAAGGTGCGCCCGCCGTATAACGTGAACGTGCTGACCCAGGCCGCCGCCAAATTCGCGCTGCGTCATCTGGACGTGTTCGACGCCCAGGCGTCCGAGCTGCGCGCCGAGCGCAGCAGGTTGGCCGCAGCGCTGTCGGCATACGCGCAGTGCACGGTGTTCCCGTCCGAGGCCAACTTTGTCACCGTGCGCGTACCGGACGCCCCGGCGCTGTTTGCTGCGCTGAAAGCCGCCGGCATCCTGGTTAAAAACCTGCACGGTTACCACCCGCTATTGCAACACTGCCTGCGCCTGACCGTGGGTAGCCCCGATGAAAACACGGCCGTGCTTGCGGCCATCGATTCCTTTTTTGCCTGAAACCCATGCGCACCGCTACCGTTACCCGCAATACCCTGGAAACCCAGATCACCATCAGCCTGAACCTGGATGGTACCGGCGTAGGCCGCTTTGACACCGGCGTGCCGTTTCTCGACCACATGATGGACCAGATCGCCCGCCACGGCCTGATCGACCTGGACGTGCACGCCCGCGGCGACCTGCATATCGACGCCCACCACACCGTGGAAGACATCGGTATCACGCTGGGCCAGGCTTTTGCCAAAGCCATCGGCGACAAGAAGGGCATCCGCCGCTACGGCCACGCCTACGTGCCGCTGGACGAGGCGCTGTCGCGCGTGGTGATCGACCTGTCCGGCCGCCCGGGGCTGGAGTACCACATTCCGTTCACCCGCGCCTGTATCGGCAGCTTTGACGTGGACCTGTTCAGCGAATTCTTCCACGGCTTTGTAAACCACAGCATGGTGACGCTGCACATCGACAACCTGCGTGGCGTGAACAGCCATCACCAGGCCGAAACCGTGTTCAAGGCCTTCGGCCGTGCGCTGCGCATGGCGGTAGAGGTGGACGAACGCATGGCCGGCCAGACACCGTCCACCAAAGGGACGCTGACCGCATGAAAGTAGCCGTTATCGATTACGGCATGGGCAACCTGCACTCGGTGCTCAAGTCCGTCCAGTACGTCAACGACATCGGCGCCGACATCTTCCTGACCTCCGACCCGCAGCGGGTGGTGAGCGCCGACAAGGTGATCTTTCCCGGCCAGGGCGCCATGCCGGACTGCATGCGCGAGCTCAACGCTTACGGCCTGGCCGATGCCGTGCGCGAAACCACCCGCACCAAGCCGTTCTTTGGTATCTGCGTGGGCGCCCAGCTGCTGTTTGACCATAGCGAAGAAGGCGATACGCCCGGGCTGGGTATTTTCCCGGGGCAGGTAAAACGCTTTGCGGCCAACTTGCTGGATGCGCAGGGCGAGCGCCTGAAGGTGCCGCATATGGGCTGGAACCGCGTGTTCCAGCAGCGTGCGCACCCGCTGTTTGCCGGCATCGAAGACGGCGAACGTTTCTATTTTGTGCACAGTTACCACTTTGCACCGGCCAGCAGCGCCATCACGCTGGCCGAAAGCGAGTATCCCGAACGGTTTTCCTGTATTGTCGGTGATGGCAATATATTCGCCACCCAGTTCCACACCGAAAAGAGCCACCGCGCCGGTCTTCAGATGATGAAGAACTTCCTGGCGTGGGACGGCACTGTTTAACTTACCGTAGATCTTCCGCACCATGCTGCTGATACCCGCTATCGACCTCAAGGACGGTCAATGCGTACGCCTGAAACAAGGCGTAATGAGTGATGCCACCGTATTTTCCGACGACCCAGTGAAAGTTGCGCTGCATTGGCGCGACCAAGGTGCCCGTCGCCTTCATCTGGTGGATCTGAACGGTGCCTTTGCTGGCAAACCGAAAAATCTGTCGGTCATCCGCGACATTCTGGCTGCCGTCGGTGACGACATGCCAGTACAACTGGGTGGTGGTATCCGCGATCTGGACACCATCGAAAAGTACTTCGATCTGGGCCTGAAATACGTGATTATCGGCACCGCAGCGGTGAAAAACCCCGGCTTCCTGCACGATGCGTGCGATGCCTTCCCTGGCCAGGTGATTGTGGGCCTGGACGCCAAGGACGGCATGGTCGCCATTGATGGCTGGGCCAAAGTTACCGCCCATAACGTGATCGATTTGGCCAAGCGCTTTGAAGACTACGGCGTGAATTCGGTGATTTACACCGACATCGGCCGCGACGGCATGATGAACGGCGTCAATATCGAAGCCACCGTCAAGCTGGCGCAGGCGCTGACCGTACCGGTGATCGCCTCCGGCGGCCTCACCGACCTGGAAGACGTACGCAAGCTGTGCGAGGTGGAAGCCGAAGGCATCGAAGGTGCCATCACCGGCCGTGCCATCTACGAAGGCAGCATCGATTTTGCTGCCGCACAGGACCTGGCCGACGAACTGTCCGAGGCCTAACCCCTGCGTTGGCCGCCTGCCACCCGGCATGCGGCCAACCTTCTGTTGTTGTTCATCATGTCTCTAGCCAAACGTATCATCCCCTGCCTCGACGTGACTGCCGGTCGCGTGGTGAAGGGTGTCAATTTTGTCGGCCTGCGCGACGCCGGTGACCCGGTAGAAATCGCCAAACGTTACAACGAACAAGGCGCCGACGAGCTCACTTTCCTCGATATTACCGCCAGCTCCGACGACCGCGACCTTATCCTGCACGTGATCGAATCCGTCGCCGAGCAGGTGTTCATCCCGCTGACCGTGGGTGGCGGTGTGCGCCAGGTGGCCGATATCCGCCGCCTGCTGAACGCCGGTGCCGACAAGGTCAGCATCAATACCGCAGCGGTGACCAACCCCGACCTGGTGAAAGAGGCGGCCGACAAGTTTGGCAGCCAGTGCATCGTGGTGGCGGTGGACGCCAAGGCGGTGACGCCGGAAAACGACCGCTGGGAAATCTTTACCCACGGCGGGCGCAAACCGACCGGCCTGGACGCGGTGGAATGGGCCGCGCGTATGGCCGAATATGGCGCCGGCGAGATTCTGCTCACCAGCATGGACCGTGACGGTACCAAGATCGGCTTCAACCTGCCGCTGACCCGTGCTGTGTCGGATGCGGTGCCGATTCCGGTGATTGCCTCCGGTGGTGTGGGCAACCTGCAGCATCTGGTGGAAGGCGTGACGCTGGGCAAGGCCGATGCGGTACTGGCGGCCAGCATTTTCCACTTTGGCGAATACACGGTGCGCCAGGCCAAAGAAGCCATGCGCGCCGCCGGCATTGAAGTCCGTCTGTGAGGTTGGCCGCATGACTACGCTGAATTGGCTGGATGAAGTGAAGTGGGACGACAAGGGCCTGGTGGTCGCCATTGCCCAGGATGCGCACACTGGCCGCGTACTGATGGTGGCCTATATGAACCGCGAGTCGCTGCAACTGACTGCCGAAACCGGTATCGCCCATTACTGGACGCGCTCGCGCCAGAAACTGTGGAAAAAGGGCGAGGAGTCCGGCCACACACAGGCGGTGAAAGAGCTGCGGCTGGATTGCGACGGTGACGTCATCACCATGCAGATTGAACAAGCAGGCGGCATCGCCTGTCATACCGGGCGCGAGAGCTGCTTCTTCCGCGTCTGGCGCGATGGCCAGTGGGTGGTGACCGATGAGGTGCTGAAAGACCCGCACGCCATCTACCATCAGCACTAAATCTGATCTGCTGCAGGGTTTACCCCACTACGACCTGTTACAAGGATGTCACATTATCGACATATACTGGCACCGCGCCGGTAGCCGGGAGACGCAAGATGAACGCGACAGAAATTTTCAAGAATATCGGTGATACGCTGGAGGCCCGCAAGGAAGCCAGCCCGTCTTCTTCCTATGTAGCGTCGCTGCTGCACAAGGGCGAAGACGCCATCCTGAAAAAGGTGGCGGAAGAGGCGGCCGAGGTACTGATGGCCTCCAAAGACAAGGACCGCCTGCACTTGGTGCGCGAGGTGGCTGACCTGTGGTTCCATTCCATGGTGCTGCTGGCCCATCACGGCCTGCGCGCCGAAGATGTGGTGATGGAGCTCAAGCGCCGCGAAGGTATTTCCGGCATTGATGAAAAAGCGTCGCGCACGCAAGGCTGAACGGAACCCGAGACATGAGTGACTGTATTTTCTGCAAAATCGCCAAAGGCGAGATCCCGGCGAAGAAAGCTTACGAAGACGACGACGTGGTGGTGTTTCACGACATCAACCCCAAGGCGGACGTGCACTTGTTGCTGATCCCCAAACTGCATGTAGAATCGCTGGCGCAGTGCGATATCCGCCATCAGCAGATACTGGGCAAGCTGCTGCTGCTGGCGCCGGTACTGGCGGCCGAGCACGGCTTGGCAGAAGGTTTCAAGACGGCCATCAACACCGGTGTTGGTGGTGGCCAGGAAGTTTTCCACCTGCACGTACACGTGTACGGCAATCGATAAATCCGGGTAAGCATACCCGACCTGTTTAGAGGTAAGTGTCCATGGGTTCCTTTAGCATCTGGCATTGGCTGATCGTTCTGCTGGTAGTGGTTCTGGTATTCGGTACCAAGAAGCTGCGTAATGTTGGCGAAGATCTGGGCGGTGCGGTGAAGGGTTTCAAGGAAGGCATGAAGGGTGAGGCTGAGAAAGATCACGCGACGGGTCGCGTGATCGATGCCGACCAAGACAAGAAATAAGCGCAGGCCATACTGTGTTTGAAATCAGTTTTGGTGAACTGCTGGTGATCGGTGCTGTCGCGCTGATCGTGCTGGGCCCGGAGCGCTTGCCGACGGTGGCGCGAACCATTGGCGCGCTGGTTGGCCGTGCGCAGCGCTTTGTTGCTAGCGTGAAATCCGATATCCACCAGCAAAGCCAGATGGCCGGGCTGCAGGAGCTCAAGCAGGATGTGCAGGACGCGGCCAACGCTTTCCGTGATCAGGTTCAGCGCGAGGTGGATGAGACGCGTCAGGTAGCGCACGATATTGCTTATTCTGTCGAACCGGCACGCGTAGCAGTGCAAGAGTCTGCCAGCGAGCTGGCACGGATTGCCCATGAGGCAAACCAGCCATCCGAAAGTATTGCACCGGAAGACATGTTGGCCGCTGCCGGTGTGGTGGCCGAGCCACCGGCCGGGGCAGATGAAGGTCAGCTCGACCTGTTTGCCACGCCGGCCACGAAGACCGCTTCCGACCAATCCGTAGCCGAGCCCCGTTCTTAATACATGGATCAACAACCTTTACTGGCGCACCTGGTCGAGCTGCGCAACCGGCTGGTGCGTATTGCCGTCGTACTGCTGGTGGCCTTGCTGGCCATGGTGCCGTGGGCGGGTGATGTCTATCACCTGTTTGCCAAGCCCCTGCTGGATGTGCTGCCGCAAAACAGCAGCATGATCGCCACCGAAGTGACCGCACCGTTCTTTGTGCCGCTGAAAGTCACCATGCTGGTCGCGTTTGTGGCTACCCTGCCGCATACCCTGTACCAGATATGGGCATTCATTGCGCCCGGCTTGTACAACCACGAGAAAAAGCTGATTGTTCCGCTGATTGTCAGCAGCGTGCTGCTGTTCATGATCGGCATGGCCTTTGCCTATTTTGCCGTTTTCCCGGTGGTATTCGGTTTCATGAGTGCGCATACGCCGGAAGGGGTAGCGATGATGACCGATATCGACAAATACCTGTCGTTTGCACTGGGGATGTTTGTGGCATTCGGTATCACGTTTGAAGTCCCCGTGATCGTGGTGGTACTCAACCGTATGGGCATCGTTACCCTCAAGCAGCTGCGTGAAGGGCGCTCGTATGTCATCGTCGGAGCGTTTGTGGTGGCTGCCGTGGTAACGCCACCTGACGTGTTATCCCAGGTGATGATGGCTGTGCCGTTGTGGTTGCTGTACGAAGTAGGCATCGTGATGTCGATGCTGGTAAACAAGGAAAAACCGGATGTGGCGCATGGCTAACCCCAAACCGTTTCATTGGGGTGCGGTATTCAGCCTGCTGGCCCTGATTATGTTGAACCTGGCGTGGGAACTGTGGCTGGCGCCGCTGCGCCCGGGTGGCTCGTGGCTGGTGCTGAAATCTGTATTGCTGCTGCTGCCCTTGATGGGTGTTTTGAAAGAGCGGGTGTATACCTACCAGTGGTCTAGCATGTTTATCCTGGCGTTTTTTGCCGAGGGTGTCATGCGTGCCTGGGGGGATAGTGGTTTGTCACAGCAGCTGGCCATGATAGAGGTCTGGCTCACCGTGCTGTTTTTCACCAGTGTGGTGTTGTATGTAAGAGCCAAACGGCTACAACTGTCATCCTCAGGTAGGTAATCTTCGTTATGCTAAGCCAGCGCAATGCTGGCTTTTCTTTTTCCGGATAGCAATTTCTATAATTGGCAATAGGTTGTTAAAGATCAATCAAATGATGCTTGCAGGTTTGGCATGCCTTGTTGATAATGTATCCGATATAAAAAAAGTGCCGCACAGCGAGCTGCCGAATAACGAAAAGCAAGGCCACACCTTGAAAAGAGCGTATGGATAAGCCTGAAACTAGCCCCACTACCGCAGGAATTACCCTGCGTGCCACGCATCTCGACCCCCTGCTGGATTGTCTGTTCGAGCTGACTCGCCTACATGGTGTCACTACCACGCGAGACTCGCTGATCGCCGGTATTCCCATGGAAGACCAGCGTCTGAGCCCTTCCATGTTTTCGCGCGCGGCCCGTCGCGCAGGCTTGGCCTCGCGGGTATTGCGCCGTCCGCTGAATCAGCTACCCGCCGTGTTGCTGCCCGCGGTACTGATTCTGAAAAACGATCAAGCCTGCCTGCTTCGGGAGGTGGGGAGTGATGGTAGCTTCCACATCAGCCCCGGCGAGCTGCCAGAGTCGATCCAGGTGATGACGCTGGAAGAGTTGCAGGCCATCTATACCGGCCTGGCTATCGTGGTGAAGCCGCGTTTCCGTTTTGAAAAGCGTGTGCCGGAGTTGCAAAAGGCGCGCAGCGAACACTGGTTCTGGCATGCCGTTTTGCAAGGCCGCCCGCTCTATCGCGATGCGCTGATTGCCGCCTTCTTTGTGAACTTCTTTGCACTGGCTTTCCCGCTGTTTTCCATGAATGTGTACGACCGTGTGGTACCCAATATGGCGTTTGATACGCTGTGGGTACTGGCTGCTGGCGTCGTGCTCATGCTGGTGTTCGACTTTGTGCTGAAGCTAACGCGTGGCTATCTGATCGATCTGGCGAGCAAACGGGTAGATGTGATGCTGTCGGCGCTGATCATGGAGCGCGTGCTGGGCATCCGTATGGAAGCGCGCCCGGCTTCGGTAGGGGCATTTGCGGCCAACCTTCGTGCCTTTGAGTCGCTGCGCGATTTTATTGCATCGGCCACGATTACTACTTTGGTCGACGTACCTTTCGCGCTGCTATTCCTGTTTGTGATGCTGTGGATTTCCCCGTGGATGGTGATTCCGCCGGTAGTGGCCATCGTGCTCATGCTGTTGCTTGCCTACATTGTGCAAGCCAAGATGCACGAGCTGTCTGAAAGTACTTTCCGCGCCTCCGCTCAGCGTAACGCGCATCTGGTGGAAAGTCTGGTAGGCTTGGAGACCGTCAAGACGCTGAGTGCCGAAGGCGAGCTGCAAGGCCGCTGGGAAAAGGCCACACTCTTCCTGGCCCAGATCGGTAGCCGCCTCAAGTTTTTGTCTGCAGTGACCATGAACCTGGCGGCATTTATACAGCAGCTGATGTCTGTCGCCATCCTGGTGGTGGGCGTTTACCTGATCAAGGAAGGCCAGACTTCTGTCGGCGGCCTGATCGCCTGCTCCATGCTGGCTGGCCGGGCCATTGCCCCGCTGGGCGCGGTAACCGGCTTGATGTCTCAGTACAACAATGCGAAATCGTCTTTGACATCGCTAGAAGGCATGATGAAACAACCGGTGGAACGTGAGCACGAAAGCACGTTTTTTCACCGCACACACTTCAATGGCGATATCGAATTCAATAGTGTGGACTTTACTTACCCCAATAGCCCGCTCGGCGCTTTGCATAATGTGACGTTCCGTATCAAGGCGGGGGAGCGGGTTGCCATTCTTGGCCGGGTCGGCTCGGGCAAGTCCACTATCCAGAAGCTGGTTATGGGGCTTTATCAGCCGCAACAGGGCGCGGTACGTATCGATGGTGTCAATGTGCAGCAGGTAGACCCGGCCGAGCTGCGCCGCCACGTCGGTTATGTCTCGCAAGACCCGGTGCTGTTCTATGGCACCTTGCGCCAGAACATCAGCATGGGCCAGCCGCATGTGCACGACGCCACCATTGCGGCCGCAGCCGAGCTGGCCGGCTTGACCGAGTTTATCAACGCGCACCCCGATGGCTTTGATATGGTTATCGGCGAACGCGGCGAGTCATTATCTGGCGGGCAGCGCAAAGCGATTACCATTGCACGCGCGCTATTGAACGCGCCGCCGATATTGCTGCTGGATGAGCCCACCAGCAATATGGACCACAGTACCGAAGCTGCCATGAAGCGCACGTTCGAGAAAATTGTGGCTGGCAAGACCCTGATTCTGGTAACGCACCATACTGCGCTGCTGGATCTGGTAGACCGGATTATCGTGATTGATCAAGGCCGTATTCTGGCCGATGGCCCCAAGCAAGAAGTGGTGCTGGCCCTGCAGCAGGGTAAAGTGGGGAGGGCGCAAGCATGAAATGGCTAAGTAGCGTGTTGGAGAAGCTGCGTAATACCAGCAACCCACTGATTCAGAAGATTCTGGGCTGGTCGTCGGCCGAAGACCTGCAAGACAGGCAAGATTTTGCCTCGGACGCCGAGTGGGCCATCCTGACACAAGACCCGCGTCGCCCGCGCCTGTTCATCTGGACCATTGGCCTGTTTATCGTGTGTGCCCTGCTCTGGTCAGCCCTGGCCACGCTGGACGAAGTGGCACGTGGCGAGGGCAAGGTTGTGCCCACCAGCCAGGTGCAACATTTGCAAAGCCTTGACGGCGGGGTGGTATCAAAAATCCTGGTGAAAGAGGGCGATATTGTCGACCGCGGCCAACTATTGCTGCAGGTAGATAACACCCGGTTTGTCTCTTCGCTTAACGAAAACCAGTCCCAGCTGCTGTCCTTGCAAGCCAAGGCTGCGCGCTTGCGTGCTTTGTCCGAAGGCAAACCGTTTAGTCTGCCCCCAGAAGTTACCGCCAGGGCGCCAGAGATCGCGCGCCAGGAAATGGACCTTTACCAGTCTAAACGGATGGAGCTGGAGGCTAACCTTTCCATTGCCCGTCAACAGTTGGCGCAACGCAGCCAGGAGCTGAACGAAGCACGCGCGCGGCGTGACCAGGCTAATCAAGGGCTGGATCTGACTCAGCGGGAGCTGAACGTGACTCGCCCTTTGCTGAAGTCTGGTGCGGTGTCAGAAGTGGACATCCTGCGCCTGGAGCGGGATGTATCGCGCTACCGTGGCGAGCGCGATATGTCCAACGCGCAGGTTCCCAAGATCCAGTCAGCCATCAGTGAAGCATCCCGCAAGATTCAGGAAGTGGAGTTGGCCTTCCGCAACCAGGCAAGTACTGAGCTCTCCGAGACTTTGGCCAAGCTCAGCACGCTGGGTGCGGGCAATGCGGCCTTGCAGGACAAGGTAAAGCTGACCGAGGTGCGCTCTCCTGTACGTGGCGAGGTCAAGCGTTTGCTGGTGAATACGGTGGGTGGTGTGGTTCAGCCCGGGCGGGATATTCTGGAAATTGTGCCACTGGATGAGTCCTTGCTGATTGAGGCCAAGATATCGCCACGCGATATTGCCTTTTTGCACCCGGGGCAGCGTGTTTTTGTGCGCTTCACCGCCTATGACTCGACCATCTATGGTGGCTTAAAAGGTTCTCTGCAACAAATTGGTGCCGACTCGATTACGGATGAGAAGGGTAATACTTATTATGTTGTCCGCGTGAAAACAGACTCATCGCATCTGGGTAATCAGGGAAAATTGCCTATTATTCCGGGTATGACCGCTGAGGTGGATATCATTACCGGTAATAAAAGCGTGCTGAACTATTTGCTCAAGCCTGTTTTGCGGGCAAAGGCACAGGCATTGAGTGAGCGATAATATGTATACCTTATTGATATCCTCCAGTATCTCTTTGCAAGAGCATTTGGCTGCGGCGCTGGGTAGTTTTATAGAAGTGCAACCTTCATTATGGGATCTGCCAAGTAATACTCGTTTTCGCCAGGGAGATCTGGTTTGGATTGATGGTGATAATCAGGACCCAGATTTGATCAAGCGGTTATGCAAGGGTGATTTTGGCCCGGTCCGGGTTATTGTATTAAGTAGTACACCAAATGATGCCGCTGCAGTAGATTGGCTCGGCTACGGTGCGGCGGGCTATCTGCATGCCTTTGCCGCCCCGGAAACGCTGCGACAAACCATGGCAGTTGTTGAGTCGGGCGGTTTATGGGTTGGGGTCGGCCTGATGCAGCAGCTTTGTGCGCGCTTTGGCCAATTAGCCAAGCCGCAGCATCATTTAATGGCACAACTTACCGAAAGAGAGCGGGAGGTTGTACAGTACTTGAAAATGGGCAAGAGCAATAAACTTATTGCCAAAGAAATGGATATTTCAGAGCGCACAGTAAAGGCTCACCTTACTGCGATTTTTGCCAAGTTCGATGTATCAGACAGGATACAGTTATTATTGAAATTGGCCGCCTGATCGATTTTGCCCATTGGTACAATAGGTAGGTTCTGAGAGCCCCAATACATTGTTGATTATTACAACAATGTTTGGGGCTTTTATCATGGCTAATGCGACAAGCGTTCAAGGTACTGTCGAAGCACTTTCTGGGAAAATTCTGGCCGTTGCGGTTGATGGTTCAACCCGGATATTGCAGGTGGGCGATAGAATTTTTGCTGGTGAGCGACTTGTTGTTCCCGCTGATTCATTTATCGAACTGCGGGGTATGAATGGTAATATTGTTAGAATTGCGGAAGAGCGAAGTATCAGTATCACCGACGATGTATTTTCTCCAGCACCGACAGATAATACCGATACAGCCATTGCACCGCTTAATCAAGATGCCCGTAGTGTATTGGCCGCACTTGAAAGTACCCAAGACCCCTTGCAAGCGCTTGAACCTACCGCTGCAGGCCTGACAGGGGGCTCGGGTGAAGACGGTGGTAGCTCATTTGTCCGTATCGCGCGTATCGCCGAGAATATCCAGCCACTGTCGCTCAGTGCCCAGCTTGTGTCGGATACCACTACCAGTATTGTACTGGCTGATGCTGCCGCACCAGCCACGGTAGTACTGGATGTGACGCCCCCCGCCCTGACGGTGCTTCTGGATCCATCCAGTGATAGCGGCCTCAAAGGCGACGGCATCACCAATGACAGCACGCCCACCGTCAGCGGTACCGGTGAGCCTGGCAACACCATTACGATCACCACGCCTGTGGGTGAGGTCGTTACCACGACGGTCAACCCGGATGGCAGCTGGACGGCTACGCCGACACGCCCCTTGCCTGACGGCAACAATTCTATCAATGTCACCGAGACCGACCCGGCAGGAAATACTACCAGTACCAACCTGCCGGTTATCGTAGATACCAAAGCCCCGGTGCTGACCGCCCAGCTCGACCCGGGCAGCGACAGCGGCACCCAGGGCGATGGCGTCACCAACGACAATACGCCGACCATTAGCGGCGTTAGCGAGCCGGGCAACACCATCACGGTGACCACACCGACCGGCGAAGTGCTGACCACCACGGTGAAACCGGACGGCAGCTGGAGCGTGACTCCGACGCAGCCGCTGCCGGAAGGTGCGGCCAACTTCCCGGTGACTGCTACCGACCCGGCCGGCAACACCGCCAGCACTACGGTGCCGGTCACCATCGATACCACGCCGCCAGCGGCCAGCATCACGCTAGCCCCCAACATCACCGACGATGACGTGATCAACGCCGCCGAGGCCGGGCAGGACATTCCGGTGAGCGGCAGCGTTGGCGGTGATGTCAAAGTCGGCGACACCGTCACCCTCACCGTGAACGGCAAGCAGTTCACTGGTACGGTCGGGGCCGACAAGACCTTCACCATCAACGTCCCCGGCGCGGACCTGGTAGCGGATAGCGACAAGGTGATCGACGCCAGCGTCACCACCACCGATGCCGCCGGTAATAGCAGCACCGCCACCGATACCGAGGGTTACAGCGTCCAGACCACGCTGCCGACCGTCACCGCCCAGCTCGACCCGGGCAGCGACAGCGGTACCAAGGGTGATGGCGTCACCAACGACACCACGCCGACCATCAGCGGCGTCAGCGAGCCAGGCAACACCATCACGGTGACCACGCCGACCGGCGAAGTGCTGACCACCACGGTGAAACCGGACGGCAGCTGGAGCGTGACCCCGACGCAGCCGCTGCCGGAAGGTACGGCCAACTTCCCGGTTACCGCCACCGACCCGGCCGGCAACACCGCCAGTACCACGGTGCCGGTCACCATCGACACCACGCCGCCAGCGGCCAGCATCACGCTGAACCCCAATATCACCGACGATGACGTGATCAATGCCGCCGAAGCCACCCAGCAGATTCCGGTCAGCGGCACCGTGGGTGGCGACGTCAAAGTGGGCGACACCGTCACCCTCACCGTCAACGGCAAGCAGTTCACCGGCGTGGTGCAAGCCGACAAGACCTTCACCATCAACGTCCCCGGTGCCGACCTGGTGGCCGACAGCGACAAGGTGATCGACGCCAGCGTCACCACCACCGATGCCGCCGGTAATAGCAGCACCGCCACCGACACCGAGGGTTACAGCGTCCAGACCACGCTGCCGACCGTCACAGCCCAGCTCGACCCGGGCAGCGACAGCGGCACCCAGGGCGATGGCGTCACCAACGACACCACCCCCACCATCAGCGGCGTCAGCGAGCCGGGCAACACCATCACGGTGACCACGCCGACCGGCGAAGTACTGACCACTACGGTGAAACCGGACGGCAGCTGGAGCGTGACCCCGACGCAGCCGCTGCCGGAAGGTGCGGCCAACTTCCCGGTGACCGCCACTGACCCGGCGGGTAATACCGCCAGCACCACGGTGCCGGTCACCATCGACACCACGCCGCCAGCGGCCAGCATCACGCTAGACCCCAACATCACCGACGATGACGTGATCAACGCCGCCGAAGCCGGGCAAGACATTCCGGTGAGCGGCAGCGTTGGTGGCGACGTCAAAGTCGGCGACACCGTTACCCTCACCGTCAACGGCAAACAGTTCACCGGTACGGTCGGGGCCGACAAGACCTTCACCATCAACGTCCCCGGTGCCGACCTGGTGGCCGACAGCGACAAGGTGATCGACGCCAGCGTCACCACCACCGATGCCGCCGGTAATAGCAGCACCGCCACCGACACCGAGGGTTACAGCGTCCAGACCACGCTGCCGACCGTCACAGCCCAGCTCGACCCGGGCAGCGACAGCGGCACCCAGGGCGATGGCGTCACCAACGACACCACCCCCACCATCAGCGGCGTCAGCGAGCCGGGCAACACCATCACGGTGACCACGCCGACCGGCGAAGTACTGACCACTACGGTGAAACCGGACGGCAGCTGGAGCGTGACCCCGACGCAGCCGCTGCCGGAAGGTGCGGCCAACTTCCCGGTGACCGCCACTGACCCGGCGGGTAATACCGCCAGCACCACGGTGCCGGTCACCATCGACACCACGCCGCCAGCAGCCAGCATCACGCTAGACCCCAACATCACCGACGATGACGTGATCAACGCCGCCGAAGCCAGCCAAGATATTCCTGTCGGCGGTACCGTCGGCGGCGACGTCAAAGTCGGCGATACCGTTACCCTCACCGTGAACGGCAAGCAGTTCACCGGTACGGTCGGGGCCGATAAGACCTTCACCATCAACGTTCCTGGCGCCGACCTGGTGGCGGACAGCGACAAGGTGATCGACGCCAGCGTCACCACCACCGACGCCGCCGGTAATAGCAGCACCGCCACCGACACCGAGGATTACAGCGTCCAGACCACGCTGCCGACCGTCACCGCCCAGCTCGACCCGGGCAGCGATAGCGGCACCCAGGGCGATGGCGTCACCAACGACAATACGCCGACCATCAGCGGCGTCAGCGAGCCGGGCAACACCATCACGGTGACCACGCCGACCGGCGAAGTACTGACCACCACGGTGAAACCGGACGGCAGCTGGAGCGTGACCCCGACGCAGCCGCTGCCGGAAGGTGCGGCCAACTTCCAGGTGACCGCTACCGATCCAGCCGGCAATACTGCCAGCACTACGGTACCGGTCGTGATTGATACGGTGATTCCCAATGACGGTGTTGCTCCGATTGTTACCATCACCGAAGACGCCAACAACGATGGCTTTATCAATGCGGCTGAGTCACAAGGGCCCGTTGACCTCCAGGTTGCCTTTAATCCTGACAAAGTCGTGATTGGCGATGTAGTGAAGATCACTGCCAATGGCGTTACCCAGGATGTGGTGATCAGTGCCGCTGACAAAGCTAACGGCTACGTCACCGCCACGACGCCATTACCGGCAGATGGCAGTACGCTGAATGTCAGTGCCGTCATCGTGGATGCCGCTGGTAATAGCAGCCTGCCAGGTAGCGATAGTGCCATCATCGATATCAAAGGGCCTGGCGTGGTGGCAGATACGGGCAGCGGGAATGAGGACACGATCATCACCGGCAATGTTCTGGCTAACGACACGGTTAGTGCCGGAGAACTCATGACGGTACAAGGCTTCAGTCTGGATGGTGGTGCGACTACTCATCAGCCTGGTGATACGGTCGTGATTGCGGGCGTTGGTACATTCAGCCTGGAGCAGGATGGTGCATATACCTTTACGCCAGTTTTGCACTGGAGCGGTACCGTGCCGGCGGTGACCTATACCGCTATCGACGATCATGGCAATAGTGCCAGCACCGAGTTGCAGATAACGGTTGTCGCCGTGGCTGACAAGCCGGATTTAACCATCATCAGTAACGATAAAACCGAGCAGTTCAGCGAGGCTAGCTGGGAAAGCGTACCGAATACGAATAGTGTGAGTACTGCTTATACCGAGAGCAATGTTCTGGATGGGTGGACACGCGTAGATGGGCCACCAGGGTCAGCAGGAATCAATTGCTTCGAAGTCTGGTCTACCGGTGACCTGATGCGTAACCAGGCGGGTAAAGATATTGCTGTGCAAGCTGCGCCTGGAGGGGGGAAGAATTTCATCGAGCTCAACGACTCGACGCTCCCTGAGTTAGGGCAAACTATCGGTATTACCAAAACTATTGCTACAACAGCCGGAGAGTTGTACCAGCTGGATTTTGCAGCGGCCGGGCGCCCCGGTTTTTCTGCAGACTTTACTCGCTTGGGTATTTATGTAGATGGGGTGCTGTATCAGTCTATTGAGCTCACCAGCCCTCAGGACTATCTTGATTGGCACAACGTCAAAGTCAACATTGCTGGTGATGGTAATAGCCATACCATTACGTTGCGTACCGATGCGTCCAGCTTTGATCCAGGGGGTCGAGGCGTTCTGCTGGATGTTGTGGGGATGACCAGTTGCACCGGGCTGATTGCTGGTAACAATATTGTCGATACCAAGGTACATCTGGCTGACTATATCAGTGGTGCACTGGTAGATACCGATGGCTCGGAGTCGCTTTCTTATACCTTTGGCAATTTGCCAGCAGGTAGCACGATTGTGACGAGCAGTGGTACTTATACGCCAAGCGGCGGTGCCGTTACGATTCCTGCCAGCGAGCTGGCCTCTGCCAATTTGTATCTGCCAAGCAGCTATACCGGTACCTTGGCGCTTAATGTGACCGACACCGCTACCGAGGCTTCCAACGGTAGTACTGCAACGAACACCGGTATCTTGCACCTGGAGATTCAGCCACCGCTGGTGGTGACGGGGACGCCTGCTCCTACCATTACCATCTTGTCCGATATCAATAATGATGGATTCCTTAATGCCCAGGAGGTAGGCAACAGCGCGACGGTAGCCGTAAGAGTGGCCGTACCTACGGCTGCCAAGGTGGGCGATATCATTACGCTAACCGATAACAATCCGGGTAGTACGCCACAGCAACATGTGCTCACTGCGGCGGATATTGCTGCTGGTTACTGGGATAGTACGGTTACTCGCCCGGCAGAAGGTAGCCGGCTAGTGGTGGTTGCATCGCTTACCGATCTGGATGGCAAGGTGTCGCCGTCATCTAGCGACTACGCCACACTGGATACAGCGCCACCGGCGGCCAGCATCACGCTGAACCCCAACATCACCGCTGACGACGTGATCAACGCGGCCGAAGCCGGCCAGCAGATTCCGGTCGGCGGTACGGCAGGTGGTGACGTAAAAGTGGGCGACACCGTCACCCTGACCGTTAACGGCAAACAGTTCTCCGGTACCGTGGCGGCTGACAAGAGCTTCACCATCAATATCCCTGGTGCAGACCTGGTGGCAGATAGTGACAAGCGTGTTGATGCCAAAGTGACCACTACCGACGTGGCCGGCAACAGTACCACTGTCGAGACTGCAGAAGGTTACAGTGTGGATACCAGCGCCCCGTCGCTGGTGATCACCTCTAGCGACGGTACCTTGTCGCCAGGTGAAACCGTCACGTTGACCTTTAGCTTCAGCGAGGCGGTGACCGGTTTTACCGCTAGCGACGTCGCGATCACGGGTGGCACACTGAATGCGGCTACGCTGGCGACAGCTGATGGAGGCAAGACCTGGACTGCTACCATGACGCAGGGCGGCACCGCCCAGCCGGTGGTCACGGTGAGCAATGGCAGTTATACCGATCTGGCAGGTAACGCTGGTACCGGTAATAGTTTGAAACTGAATAATGCGCCCGATGCCATCGACGATAACTATGTGATGAGCCCGCTGACCAGTAATTACTGGGGTTACCGTGAGGGGCCGGATGGGGCTAACCTGACTTCTGTTGCACAGGTCGAGACCTTTGCCAAAAATCACACGGCGACGGCGACATTCCAGGCCAATACTTTGAGTTTCGGCGGGGTTAGCAACAACCTCGGTGGTACTGGCAACCTGGCAACTTTTTTGGGTAAAAATGTCAGTGATTTGCAGACCACCGCCAACTACACTGCCACGTCGGACGCTATTGTGCAGATGGCAGGCAAAATCAACCTGGCCCCAGGTACGTACAATTTCCGCGTGTATGCTGATGATGGTTTTGTGGTTCGCATCAACGGCCAGGAAGCCGGTAAGTTTGATGGTATCCAGGGGCCAACCACGCGCGAATTTGCCAGCTTTACCATCACCCAGGGCGGTGAGCAGAGTATCGAGATTTTCTATTGGGACCAGGGCGGCGCTGCTGTATTCAAGGCCGAGCTGCGTCAGGAAGGTGGTGCTTACCAAGTGTTGACTGTCAGCCCATTGGTCACCACGGAAGGTACTCCCTTGACCATTGAGCCAGTCAGCCTGCTGGGTAATGATACGGATCCGAACGGCGATACGCTGCAAATCCTGTCGGTGCAAGACTCTACCCATGGAACGGTGGCATTGGTAAACGGGAAGGTGGTGTTTACGCCTGAGAGTAACTACAGCGGAGAGGCTCACTTCACGTATACCGTGACAGATGGCAAGGGGGGAACTGACACTGCAACGGCAACGCTGAAGGTTAATCCCCCTATCGGTAGTATGCTGGCAGGTGGGTTGGCCGCAAATGTGAGTGATGCGAGTCTGGCGGGTGACAACACCTTCAATGGTGGGCCGGGCGACGACTATATGATAGGTGGCAAGGGGAACGACACGCTGACGGGTGGCGCCGGCAAGGACACTTTCGTGTGGCATCTTGGCGATGGCGGCAGCCCCGGTGCCCCGGTTCGCGACACCATTACGGACTTCAACCGTAGCGAAGGCGATGTGCTGGACCTGCGTGACCTGCTGCAGAACGAGTCACCGGCTACGCTGGACAAGTATTTGCACTTTACTGCTAGTGGTGGCGATACCCTGATCCAGGTTAGCAGTGCGGGTGGCTTTAGCGGGAGTAACTATGCCGCCGCGGCTGATCAGGAAATCTTGCTGAAAGGCGTAACGATGGCGGACTTGGGCAGTAATGATGGTCAGATCATTACGGAGTTGTTGAAGAACAATTTGAAGGTGGATGGTATGTAAGCATAGGTGTGAGCCTTTGTTGCTGACCAAGTAGTCCATTTGAAGAGAGCCGGCATGCCGGCTCTTTTTTTGTTTGTCGTGCTATCAAATGCTGCGGTGCATCAGCCCTGTTTTGTGGTTACTTTCAGTATTTCACTTGATTATCAATGGCTTATGATTATTTCGTTATGTGGAAATATGCCTAATTTGCCCATCAGTACAATAGATTGCCTTCTATAAGTATCTCTATAATTTTCTAATCAAAAATAGTCTCTGGAGTTCGACCATGGCTGCCGCTGTCAATGTTGCTCAAGGTAAAGTTGTGTCTCTCACTGGCAAAGTACTGGCCATTGCTGCAGATGGTTCTCAGCGCATTCTGAAGCTGGGCGACATTGTGGCTGCGGGGGAACGTCTGGTTGTGCCGGCGGATGGCGCAATCGAACTTCAGGGTAGTAACGGTCATATCGTCAAGATTGCCGAGGCGCGTGATCTCACGATTACCGATGACGTATTT
The DNA here is from genome assembly GCF_020616155.1 of Vogesella sp. XCS3. Classification (NCBI taxonomy): domain Bacteria; kingdom Pseudomonadati; phylum Pseudomonadota; class Betaproteobacteria; order Neisseriales; family Chromobacteriaceae; genus Vogesella; species Vogesella sp. XCS3. The sequence continues at coordinate 2,949,242 of NZ_CP085530.1, forward strand.
GGGCTTCAAGGCACGGACGCCACTGATGCCGCCATCGCAGCACTGAACCCGGACGCCCAGCAGGTGTTGGCCGCACTGGAAAGTGGTCAGGACCCATTGCAAGGTCTGGAAGAGACTGCGGCAGGTCTGGCGGCGGGCGGCGGCGAGGATGGCGGCAACTCGTTTGTGGTGATCAGCCGGGTAGCCGAGAGTATCCAGCCGCTGTCGCTGAATAACCAGATTGATGCGGTTAGCGCGGAAACGGTCCAGACCACAGATACCACCACGGTACTGGTCGACGACAGTACTACGGTTACCATCAATAACGTTGGCCCTAGCCGTGACAATACCCCGCTATTGACCGGTACCGGTGAGGCCGGCGCAACGGTTGTCATCAGCAACGCAGCAGGCCAGGTGATTGCGACTACCGTGGTCGCCGCTAATGGTACCTGGTCGGTAGAGTCTACGGTTGCCTTGCCGGATGGCAACACAGGCCTGACCGCAGTCGCCACCGATACCAATGGCAACAAAGCTACCAGTGTCGCGACGGCCATCATCGATACCACCACGACCGTTACCATTGATAATGTAGGCCCTACGCGCGATACCACGCCACTGCTAAGCGGTACCGGCGAAACTGGCGCTACTATTGTGGTAAGCGACAAAGACGGTAATGTCATTGGTACCGCAACCGTGGGTACCGATGGCCGCTGGTCGGTAGAGTCGACCCGTCCTCTGCCTGAGGGTGGCAGCAACCTCACCGTTACCGCTACCGACCCGCTGGGTAATACAGCCAGCAATACCGGTACCGCGCAGATCGATACCACCGCGCCGCTCGCGCCTGTGGTGGTGATTACCGAAGACGCCAATAACGACGGGGTTATCGCCAATGGCGAACTGTCCGGCAAGGTAGACGTCAGCATTACCCTGCCTGCAGGCACTAACGCAGGGGATGTGCTCACCATCAATAGTGGTACTACCACACAGACTATTACCCTGACGGATAGCGATATCCGTACCGGTACCGTCGCCATTACCCTGGACCCACCGGCCGAAGGTAGTCAGCTTACCGTTACCGCAACCCTGACCGACCCGGCTGGCAACGTCTCGCCAGAAGGTAAAGACAGTGCGCAGATCAACACCGCCCAGATCGACTTTGTTGGCTCCGTCGCTGGCCCAGGCGCTGCTTCGGCAGACGAGGGCAGCAATCTGGTGTTTGATGTTCGCCTCAGCACGGCTAGCACGATAGCCACCACCTTCGACTTTGTGCTGAAAGACGGCACCGCTACCGCTGACGACTACGGCAAAGCCAGCTTCAGTAACGGCGTAAGCTACGACGCCGGCACCGGCAAGATCACCGTACCGGCCGGCGTGACCAGCTTCACCGTCACCGTACCGACCACGCAGGACACCACCGACGAGCCGAACGAAACCGTCAAGCTGAGCATCGGCGGCAAAGACGCCACCGGCACCATCGTCGACAACGACGATGCCCCGACCATCGAACACATCGGCAAACCGGACCCGGCTGCGGCCAACCCGAACGACGTGTCCGCCGACGAAGGCAGCGAGCTGAGCTTTACCGTCAAGCTGTCCAACGCCAGCAGCACCAGCACCACCTTCGACTTTGTGTTGAAAGACGGCACCGCCACCGCTGACGACTACGGCAAAGCCAGCTTCAGCGACGGCGTAAGCTACGACGCCGGCACCGGCAAGATCACCGTACCGGCCGGCGTGACCAGCTTCACTGTCACCGTACCGACCACCCAGGACACCACCGACGAGCCGAACGAAACCGTCAAGCTGAGCATCGGCGGCAAAGACGCCACCGGCACCATCGTGGATAACGACGATGCGCCGACCATCGAACACATCGGCAAACCGGACCCGGCTGCGGCCAACCCGAACGACGTGTCCGCCATCGAAGGCGATAGCCTGTCGTTCAGCGTCAAGCTGTCCAACGCCAGCAGCACCAGCACCACCTTCGACTTTGTGCTGAAAGACGGCACCGCCACGTCCGACGACTACGGCAAAGCCAGCTTCAGCGACGGCGTAAGCTACGACGCCGGCACCGGCAAGATCACCGTACCGGCCGGCGTGACCAGCTTCACCGTCACCGTACCGACCACCCAGGACACCACCGACGAAGCCGACGAAACCGTCAAGCTGAGCATCGGCGGTAAAGACGCCACCGGCACCATCATCGACAACGACGGCGCACCGACCATCGCCTCTGTTGACGTGAGCAACGCCGGCGCCAAAGCAGACGAAGGCACTGCGCTGAACTTCAACGTACAGCTGAGCAATGCGTCCGCCAGCCAGACCACCTTTGCGTTCAGCCTGGCCGGCGTCACCGCCGCCGAAGGCGACTTCAACCGCGCAGGCGTCACCTTCAGCAACGGTGTGACCCTCAGCGCCGACGGCAAGAGCGTGATCGTACCGGCCGGTGTGAGCAGCTTCACCGTGACCGTACCGACCATCAACGACACCGTGGATGAAGCCGACGAAACGCTGAAGTTGGCCGTAGGCGGCAAAGACGCCACCGGCACCATCGTCGACAACGACGATGCGCCGACCATCGAACACATCGGCAAACCGGACCCGGCTGCGGCCAACCCGAACGACGTGTCTGCCGACGAAGGCAGCGAGCTGAGCTTTACCGTCAAGCTGTCCAACGCCAGCAGCACCAGCACCACCTTCGACTTTGTGCTGAAAGACGGCACCGCTACCGCTGACGACTACGGCAAAGCCAGCTTCAGCGACGGCGTAAGCTACGACGCCGGTACCGGCAAGATCACCGTACCGGCCGGCGTGACCAGCTTCACCGTCACCGTACCGACCACGCAGGACACCACCGACGAGCCGAACGAAACCGTCAAGCTGAGCATCGGTGGCAAAGACGCCACCGGTACCATCGTGGATAACGACGATGCGCCGACCATCGAACACATCGGCAAACCGGACCCGGCTGCGGCCAACCCGAACGACGTGTCCGCCATCGAAGGCGATAGCCTGTCGTTCAGCGTCAAGCTGTCCAACGCCAGCAGCACCAGCACCACCTTCGACTTTGTACTGAAAGACGGCACCGCCACGTCCGACGACTACGGCAAAGCCAGCTTCAGCGACGGCGTCAGCTACGACGCCGGCACCGGCAAGATCACCGTACCGGCCGGCGTGACCAGCTTCACCGTCACCGTACCGACCACCCAGGACACCACCGACGAAGCCGACGAAACCGTCAAGCTGAGCATCGGCGGCAAAGACGCCACCGGCACCATCATCGACAACGACGGCGCACCGTCCATCGCCTCTGTTGACGTGAGCAACGCCGGCGCCAAAGCCGACGAAGGCACGGCACTGAACTTCAACGTACAGCTGAGCAATGCGTCCGCCAGCCAGACCACCTTTGCGTTCAGCCTGGCCGGCGTGACGGCGTCCGAAGGCGACTTCAACCGTGCAGGCGTCACCTTCAGCAACGGTGTGACCCTCAGCGCCGACGGCAAGAGCGTGATCGTGCCGGCCGGTGTGAGCAGCTTCACCGTCACCGTACCGACCATCAACGACACCGTGGATGAAGCCGACGAAACACTGAAACTGGCCGTAGGCGGCAAAGACGCCACCGGCACCATCGTCGACAACGACGATGCCCCGACCATCGAGCACATCGGCAAACCGGACCCGGCTGCGGCCAACCCGAACGACGTGTCTGCCGACGAAGGCAGCGAGCTGAGCTTTACCGTCAAGCTGTCCAACGCCAGCAGCACCAGCACCACCTTCGACTTTGTGCTGAAAGACGGCACCGCTACCGCTGACGACTACGGCAAAGCCAGCTTCAGCGACGGCGTAAGCTACGACGCCGGTACCGGCAAGATCACCGTACCGGCCGGCGTGACCAGCTTCACCGTCACCGTACCGACCACCCAGGACACCACCGACGAGCCGAACGAAACCGTCAAGCTGAGCATCGGCGGCAAAGACGCCACCGGTACCATCGTCGACAACGACGATGCGCCGACCATCGAACACATCGGCAAACCGGACCCGGCTGCGGCCAACCCGAACGACGTGTCCGCCATCGAAGGCGATAGCCTGTCGTTCAGCGTCAAGCTGTCCAACGCCAGCAGCACCAGCACCACCTTCGACTTTGTGCTGAAAGACGGCACCGCCACCGCTGACGACTACGGCAAAGCCAGCTTCAGCGACGGCGTAAGCTACGACGCCGGCACCGGCAAGATCACCGTACCGGCCGGCGTGACCAGCTTCACCGTTACCGTACCGACCACGCAGGACACCACCGACGAAGCCGACGAAACCGTCAAGCTGAGCATCGGCGGCAAAGACGCCACCGGCACCATCATCGACAACGACGGCGCACCGACCATCGCCTCTGTTGACGTGAGCAACGCCGACGCCAAAGCCGACGAAGGCACGGCGCTGAACTTCAACGTACAGCTGAGCAATGCGTCCGCCAGCCAGACCACCTTTGACTTCAGCCTGGCCGGTGTGACGGCGTCCGAAGGCGACTTCAACCGCGCAGGCGTCACCTTCAGTAACGGCGTAACCCTCAGCGCCGACGGCAAGAGCGTGATCGTGCCGGCCGGGGTGAGCAGCTTCACCGTGACCGTACCGACCATCAACGACACCGTGGATGAAGCCGACGAAACGCTGAAGTTGGCCGTCGGTGGCAAAGACGCCACCGGTACCATCGTGGATAACGACGGCGCACCGACCATCGAGCACATCGGCAAACCGGACCCGGCTGCGGCCAACCCGAACGACGTGTCCGCCGACGAAGGCAGCGAGCTGAGCTTTACCGTCAAGCTGTCCAACGCCAGCAGCACCAGCACCACCTTCGACTTTGTACTGAAAGACGGCACCGCTACCGCTGACGACTACGGCAAAGCCAGCTTCAGCGACGGCGTAAGCTACGACGCCGGCACCGGCAAGATCACCGTACCGGCCGGCGTGACCAGCTTCACCGTGACCGTACCGACTACCCAGGACACCACCGACGAGCCGAACGAAACCGTCAAGCTGAGCATCGGCGGCAAAGACGCCACCGGCACCATCGTGGATAACGACGATGCGCCGACCATCGAACACATCGGCAAACCGGACCCGGCTGCGGCCAACCCGAACGACGTGTCCGCCATCGAAGGCGATAGCCTGTCGTTCAGCGTCAAGCTGTCCAACGCCAGCAGCACCAGCACCACCTTCGACTTTGTGCTGAAAGACGGCACCGCCACGTCCGACGACTACGGCAAAGCCAGCTTCAGCGACGGCGTAAGCTACGACGCCGGCACCGGCAAGATCACCGTACCGGCCGGCGTGACCAGCTTCACCGTCACCGTACCGACCACCCAGGACACCACCGACGAAGCCGACGAAACCGTCAAGCTGAGCATCGGCGGTAAAGACGCCACCGGCACCATCATCGACAACGACGGCGCACCGACCATCGCCTCTGTTGACGTGAGCAACGCCGGCGCCAAAGCAGACGAAGGCACTGCGCTGAACTTCAACGTACAGCTGAGCAATGCGTCCGCCAGCCAGACCACCTTTGCGTTCAGCCTGGCCGGCGTCACCGCCGCCGAAGGCGACTTCAACCGCGCAGGCGTCACCTTCAGCAACGGTGTGACCCTCAGCGCCGATGGCAAGAGCGTGATCGTACCGGCCGGGGTGAGCAGCTTCACCGTGACCGTACCGACCATCAACGACACCGTGGATGAAGCCGACGAAACACTGAAGTTGGCCGTAGGCGGCAAAGACGCCACCGGTACCATCGTCGACAACGACGATGCCCCGACTATCGAGCACATCGGCAAACCGGACCCGGCTGCGGCCAACCCGAACGACGTGTCCGCTGACGAAGGCAGCGAGCTGAGCTTTACCGTCAAGCTGTCCAACGCCAGCAGCACCAGCACCACCTTCGACTTTGTGTTGAAAGACGGCACCGCCACCGCTGACGACTACGGCAAAGCCAGCTTCAGCGACGGCGTAAGCTACGACGCCGGCACCGGCAAGATCACCGTACCGGCCGGCGTGACCAGCTTCACTGTCACCGTACCGACCACCCAGGACACCACCGACGAGCCGAACGAAACCGTCAAGCTGAGCATCGGCGGCAAAGACGCCACCGGTACCATCGTGGATAACGACGATGCGCCGACCATCGAACACATCGGCAAACCGGACCCGGCTGCGGCCAACCCGAACGACGTGTCCGCCATCGAAGGCGATAGCCTGTCGTTCAGCGTCAAGCTGTCCAACGCCAGCAGCACCAGCACCACCTTCGACTTTGTACTGAAAGACGGCACCGCCACGTCCGACGACTACGGCAAAGCCAGCTTCAGCGACGGCGTCAGCTACGACGCCGGCACCGGCAAGATCACCGTACCGGCTGGCGTGACCAGCTTTACCGTCACCGTACCGACCACGCAGGACACCACCGACGAAGCCGACGAAACCGTCAAGCTGAGCATCGGCGGCAAAGACGCCACCGGCACCATCATCGATAACGACGGCGCACCGACCATCGCCTCTGTTGACGTGAGCAACGCCGGCGCCAAAGCAGACGAAGGCACTGCGCTGAACTTCAACGTACAGCTGAGCAATGCGTCCGCCAGCCAGACCACCTTTGCGTTCAGCCTGGCCGGCGTCACCGCCGCCGAAGGCGACTTCAACCGCGCAGGCGTCACCTTCAGCAACGGTGTGACCCTCAGCGCCGACGGCAAGAGCGTGATCGTACCGGCCGGTGTGAGCAGCTTCACCGTGACCGTACCGACCATCAACGACACCGTGGATGAAGCCGACGAAACGCTGAAGTTGGCCGTAGGCGGCAAAGACGCCACCGGCACCATCGTCGATAACGACGATGCCCCGACCATCAGCGGCGTGAGCGTGACCAACACCGGCGCCAAAGCCGACGAAGGCACTGCGCTGAACTTCAAGGTGGACCTGAGCGCCGCCAGCGAACAAGCCACCAGCCACAGCTTTAGCCTGGCCGGCGTGACCGCAGTCGAAGGCGACTTCGACCGCAGCAAAGTAACGTTCACTAACGGCGTGACCCTCAGCGCCGATGGCAAGAGCGTGATCGTACCGGCCGGGGTGAGCAGCTTCACCGTGACCGTACCGACCATCAACGACACCGTGGATGAAGCCGACGAAACGCTGAAGTTGGCCGTAGGCGGCAAAGACGCCACCGGCACCATCGTCGATAACGACGATGCGCCGACCATCAGCGGCGTGAGCGTGACCAATACCGGCGCCAAAGCCGACGAAGGTACCGCGCTGAACTTCAAGGTGGACCTGAGCGCCGCCAGCGAACAAGCCACCAGCCACAGCTTTAGCCTGGCCGGCGTGACCGCAGCCGAAGGCGACTTCAACCGCGCAGGCGTCACCTTCAGCAACGGCGTAACCCTCAGCGCCGACGGCAAGAGCGTGATCGTACCGGCCGGGGTGAGCAGCTTCACCGTGACCGTACCGACCATCAACGACACCGTGGATGAAGCCGACGAAACGCTGAAGTTGGCCGTAGGCGGCAAAGACGCCACCGGCACCATCGTCGATAACGACGATGCGCCGACCATCAGCGGCGTGAGCGTGACCAACACCGGCGCCAAAGCCGACGAAGGCAATGCGCTGAACTTCAAGGTGGACCTGAGCGCCGCCAGCGAACAAGCCACCAGCCACAGCTTTAGCCTGGCCGGCGTGACCGCAGTCGAAGGCGACTTCGACCGCAGCAAAGTAACGTTCACTAACGGCGTGACCCTCAGCGCCGATGGCAAGAGCGTGATCGTACCGGCCGGGGTGAGCAGCTTCACCGTGACCGTACCGACCATCAACGACACCGTGGATGAAGCCGACGAAACGCTGAAGTTGGCCGTAGGCGGCAAAGACGCCACCGGCACCATCGTCGATAACGACGATGCGCCGACCATCAGCGGCGTGAGCGTGACCAACACCGGCGCCAAAGCCGACGAAGGCACCGTGCTGAACTTCAAGGTGGACCTGAGCGCCGCCAGCGAACAAGCCACCAGCCACAGCTTCAGCCTGGCCGGCGTGACTGCAGCCGAAGGCGACTTCGACCGCAGCAAAGTAACGTTCACTAACGGCGTAACGCTGAGTGCCGACGGCAAGAGCGTGATCGTGCCGGCCGGTGTGAGCAGCTTCACCGTGACCGTACCGACCATCAACGACACCGTGGATGAAGCCGACGAAACGCTGAAGTTGGCCGTCGGTGGCAAAGACGCCACCGGTACCATCGTCGACAACGATGCCACCCCGACCATCAGCGGTGTGAGCGTGACCAACACCGGCGCCAAAGCCGACGAAGGCACCGCGCTGAACTTCAAGGTGGACCTGAGCGCAGCCAGCGAACAAACCACCAGCCACAGCTTCAGCCTGGCCGGCGTGACTGCCGCCGAAGGCGACTTCGACCGCAGCAAAGTAACGTTCACTAACGGTGTGACCCTCAGCGCCGACGGCAAGAGCGTGACCGTGCCGGCCGGTGTGAGCAGCTTCACCGTGACCGTACCGACCGTGAACGACACCGTGGATGAAGCCGACGAAACGCTGAAGTTGGCCGTCGGTGGCAAAGACGCCACCGGCACCATCGTCGACAACGACGATGCCCCGACCATCAGCGGTGTGAGCGTGACCAACACCGGCGCCAAAGCCGATGAAGGCACGGCGCTGAACTTCAAGGTAGACCTGAGCGCCGCCAGCGAACAGACCACCAGCCACAGCTTCAGCCTGGCCGGTGTCACTGCGTCCGAAGGCGACTTCAACCGCGCAGGCGTCACATTCAGCAACGGCGTGACCCTCAGTGCCGACGGCAAGAGCGTGATCGTGCCGGCCGGGGTGAGCAGCTTCACCGTCACCGTACCGACCATCAACGACACCGTGGATGAAGCCGACGAAACGCTGAAGTTGGCCGTAGGCGGCAAAGACGCCACCGGCACCATCGTCGACAACGACGATGCCCCGACCATCAGCGGTGTGAGCGTGACCAACACCGGCGCCAAAGCCGATGAAGGCACGGCGCTGAACTTCAAGGTAGACCTGAGCGCCGCCAGCGAACAGACCACCAGCCACAGCTTCAGCCTGGCCGGCGTGACTGCAGCCGAAGGCGACTTCGACCGCAGCAAAGTAACGTTCACTAACGGCGTAACCCTCAGCGCCGACGGCAAGAGCGTGATCGTACCGGCCGGGGTGAGCAGCTTCACCGTCACCGTACCGACCATCAACGACACCGTGGATGAAGCCGACGAAACGCTGAAGTTGGCCGTAGGCGGCAAAGACGCCACCGGCACCATCGTCGACAACGACGCCACCCCGACCATCAGCGGCGTGAGCGTGACCAACACCGACGCCAAAGCCGACGAAGGTACGGCGCTGAACTTCAAGGTAGACCTGAGCGCCGCCAGCGAACAGACCACCAGCCACAGCTTCAGCCTGGCCGGTGTCACTGCGTCCGAAGGCGACTTCAACCGCGCAGGCGTCACATTCAGCAACGGCGTGACCCTCAGTGCCGACGGCAAGAGCGTGATCGTGCCGGCCGGGGTGAGCAGCTTCACCGTCACCGTACCGACCATCAACGACACCGTGGATGAAGCCGACGAAACGCTGAAGTTGGCCGTGGGCGGCAAAGACGCCACCGGCACCATCGTCGACAACGACGATGCCCCGACCATCAGCGGCGTGAGCGTGACCAATACCGGCGCCAAAGCCGACGAAGGTACCGCGCTGAACTTCAAGGTGGACCTGAGCGCCGCCAGCGAACAAGCCACCAGCCACAGCTTTAGCCTGGCCGGCGTGACCGCAGCCGAAGGCGACTTCAACCGCGCAGGCGTCACCTTCAGCAACGGCGTAACCCTCAGCGCCGACGGCAAGAGCGTGATCGTACCGGCCGGGGTGAGCAGCTTCACCGTGACCGTACCGACCATCAACGACACCGTGGATGAAGCCGACGAAACGCTGAAGTTGGCCGTAGGCGGCAAAGACGCCACCGGCACCATCGTCGATAACGACGATGCCCCGACCATCAGCGGCGTGAGCGTGACCAACACCGGCGCCAAAGCCGACGAAGGCAATGCGCTGAACTTCAAGGTGGACCTGAGCGCCGCCAGCGAACAAGCCACCAGCCACAGCTTTAGCCTGGCCGGCGTGACCGCAGTCGAAGGCGACTTCGACCGCAGCAAAGTAACGTTCACTAACGGCGTGACCCTCAGCGCCGATGGCAAGAGCGTGATCGTACCGGCCGGGGTGAGCAGCTTCACCGTGACCGTACCGACCATCAACGACACCGTGGATGAAGCCGACGAAACGCTGAAGTTGGCCGTAGGCGGCAAAGACGCCACCGGCACCATCGTCGATAACGACGATGCGCCGACCATCAGCGGCGTGAGCGTGACCAATACCGGCGCCAAAGCCGACGAAGGTACCGCGCTGAACTTCAAGGTGGACCTGAGCGCCGCCAGCGAACAAGCCACCAGCCACAGCTTTAGCCTGGCCGGCGTGACCGCAGCCGAAGGCGACTTCGACCGCAGCAAAGTAACGTTCACTAACGGCGTAACGCTGAGTGCCGACGGCAAGAGCGTGATCGTACCGGCCGGGGTGAGCAGCTTCACCGTGACCGTACCGACCATCAACGACACCGTGGATGAAGCCGACGAAACGCTGAAGTTGGCCGTAGGCGGCAAAGACGCCACCGGCACCATCGTCGATAACGACGATGCCCCGACCATCAGCGGCGTGAGCGTGACCAACACCGGCGCCAAAGCCGACGAAGGCAATGCGCTGAACTTCAAGGTGGACCTGAGCGCCGCCAGCGAACAAGCCACCAGCCACAGCTTTAGCCTGGCCGGCGTGACCGCAGTCGAAGGCGACTTCGACCGCAGCAAAGTAACGTTCACTAACGGCGTGACCCTCAGCGCCGATGGCAAGAGCGTGATCGTACCGGCCGGGGTGAGCAGCTTCACCGTGACCGTACCGACCATCAACGACACCGTGGATGAAGCCGACGAAACGCTGAAGTTGGCCGTAGGCGGCAAAGACGCCACCGGCACCATCGTCGATAACGACGATGCGCCGACCATCAGCGGCGTGAGCGTGACCAACACCGGCGCCAAAGCCGACGAAGGCACCGTGCTGAACTTCAAGGTGGACCTGAGCTCCGCCAGCGAACAAGCCACCAGCCACAGCTTCAGCCTGGCCGGCGTGACTGCAGCCGAAGGCGACTTCGACCGCAGCAAAGTAACGTTCACTAACGGCGTAACGCTGAGTGCCGACGGCAAGAGCGTGATCGTGCCGGCCGGTGTGAGCAGCTTCACCGTGACCGTACCGACCATCAACGACACCGTGGATGAAGCCGACGAAACGCTGAAGTTGGCCGTCGGTGGCAAAGACGCCACCGGTACCATCGTCGACAACGATGCCACCCCGACCATCAGCGGCGTGAGCGTGACCAATACCGACGCCAAAGCCGACGAAGGCACGGCGCTGAACTTCAAGGTAGACCTGAGCGCCGCCAGCGAACAGACCACCAGCCACAGCTTCAGCCTGGCCGGTGTGACGGCGTCCGAAGGCGACTTCAACCGTGCAGGCGTCACCTTCAGCAACGGCGTGACCCTCAGCGCCGATGGCAAGAGCGTGATCGTGCCGGCCGGGGTGAGCAGCTTCACCGTGACCGTACCGACCATCAACGACACCGTGGATGAAGCCGACGAAACACTGAAGTTGGCCGTCGGTGGTAAAGACGCCACCGGTACCATCGTTGATAACGATGCCACCCCGACCATCAGCGGCGTGAGCGTGACCAACACCGACGCCAAAGCCGACGAAGGCACTGCGCTGAACTTCAAGGTGGACCTGAGCGCCGCCAGCGAACAGACCACCAGCCACAGCTTCAGCCTGGCCGGTGTGACGGCGTCCGAAGGCGACTTCAACCGCGCAGGCGTCACCTTCAGCAACGGCGTGACCCTCAGCGCCGATGGCAAGAGCGTGATCGTGCCGGCCGGGGTGAGCAGCTTCACCGTGACCGTACCGACCATCAACGACACCGTGGATGAAGCCGACGAAACGCTGAAGTTGGCCGTAGGCGGCAAAGACGCCACCGGCACCATCGTTGATAACGATGCCACCCCGACCATCAGCGGCGTGAGCGTGACCAACACCGACGCCAAAGCCGACGAAGGCACGGCGCTGAACTTCAAGGTAGACCTGAGCGCTGCCAGCGAACAGACCACCAGCCACAGCTTTAGCCTGGCCGGCGTGACCGCAGCCGAAGGCGACTTCGACCGCAGCAAAGTAACGTTCACTAACGGCGTAACGCTGAGTGCCGACGGCAAGAGCGTGATCGTGCCGGCCGGTGTCAGCAGCTTCACCGTGACCGTACCGACCATCAACGACACCGTGGATGAAGCCGACGAAACGCTGAAACTGGCCGTGGGTGGCAAAGACGCCACCGGCACCATCGTCGATAACGACGATGCGCCGACCATCAGCGGCGTGAGCGTGACCAACACCGGCGCCAAAGCCGACGAAGGCACCGTGCTGAACTTCAAGGTGGACCTGAGCGCCGCCAGCGAACAAGCCACCAGCCACAGCTTCAGCCTGGCCGGCGTGACTGCAGCCGAAGGCGACTTCGACCGCAGCAAAGTAACGTTCACTAACGGCGTAACGCTGAGTGCCGACGGCAAGAGCGTGATCGTACCGGCCGGTGTGAGCAGCTTTACCGTCACCGTACCGACCATCAACGACACCGTGGATGAAGCTGACGAAACGCTGAAGTTGGCCGTAGGCGGCAAAGACGCCACCGGCACCATCGTCGACAACGACGATGCGCCAACCATCAGCGGCGTGAGCGTGACCAACACCGGCGCCAAAGCCGACGAAGGCACCGTGCTGAACTTCAAGGTGGACCTGAGCGCCGCCAGCGAACAAGCCACCAGCCACAGCTTCAGCCTGGCCGGCGTGACTGCAGCCGAAGGCGACTTCGACCGCAGCAAAGTAACGTTCACTAACGGCGTAACGCTGAGTGCCGACGGCAAGAGCGTGATCGTACCGGCCGGTGTGAGCAGCTTTACCGTCACCGTACCGACCATCAACGACACCGTGGATGAAGCCGACGAAACGCTGAAACTGGCCGTAGGCGGCAAAGACGCCACCGGCACCATCGTCGATAACGACGATGCGCCAACCATCAGCGGCGTGAGCGTGACCAACACCGGCGCCAAAGCCGACGAAGGCACGGCGCTGAACTTCAAGGTAGACCTGAGCGCCGCCAGCGAACAGACCACCAGCCACAGCTTCAGCCTGGCTGGCGTCACCGCCGCCGAAGGCGACTTCAACCGTGCAGGCGTCACCTTCAGCAACGGCGTAACGCTGAGTGCCGATGGCAAGAGCGTGATCGTACCGGCCGGTGTGAGCAGCTTCACCGTGACCGTACCGACCATCAACGACACCGTGGATGAAGCCGACGAAACGCTGAAACTGGCCGTGGGTGGCAAAGACGCCACCGGCACCATCGTCGATAACGACGATGCGCCAACCATCAGCGGCGTGAGCGTGACCAACACCGGCGCCAAAGCCGACGAAGGCACGGCGCTGAACTTCAAGGTAGACCTGAGCGCCGCCAGCGAACAGACCACCAGCCACAGCTTCAGCCTGGCTGGCGTCACCGCCGCCGAAGGCGACTTCAACCGTGCAGGCGTCACCTTCAGCAACGGCGTAACGCTGAGTGCCGATGGCAAGAGCGTGATCGTACCGGCCGGTGTGAGCAGCTTCACCGTGACCGTACCGACCATCAACGACACCGTGGATGAAGCCGACGAAACGCTGAAACTGGCCGTGGGTGGCAAAGACGCCACCGGTACCATCGTTGATAACGATTCGGCGCCGAATGGCACCGACAAGACGATCAGCATCAACGAAGATACGGCTCGCACCCTGGGTGCAGCTGACTTTGGCTTTACCGATAGCGACGCGGGTGACACCTTGTCTGCGGTTCGCATTGATACCCTGCCGACCGACGGCAAGCTGTACCTCAACGGTACGCTGGCTACGGCCGGTGTGGTAGTGAGTGCGGCGGATCTGGCCGCCGGCAAGCTGGTCTTCCAGCCGGATACCCACGAGAGCAAGCTCAGCGGTGGCTATGCACAGCTGACCTTTAGCGTGAAAGACAGCGGTGGCAACTTTGATGGCACACCAAATACGCTGACTGTGAACGTGGTGCCGGTTGCCGATGTACCGACGGTATCGGTGACACTGGGGGCCGGTAGCTACGATGCCGGCAGCCCGTACAGTGGCGGCAAGAACTACAGTGGCTGGAGTGATGCGCAGGCAAGCTATGGCAGCAATGCCATCGAGCTCACTGGTTCGGGCGATGCCTGGTCAACGCCTGCGGGTAAAGAGTCGCAAGGCTTTGCCGTGAAAGGTGGCGGCCTGAATGACCTGATTTCCATGCACGGCAGTACTGGCAACAACATCCTGATTGGTGATGATGGCATCCTGGGTAACTCGGATGGCTCCAATACCGGCCAGGTGAATGACACGCTGTATGGTGGCGCCGGCAATGACATCCTGATCGGCGAGCAGGGCGATGATTCCCTGTTTGGCGGCAGCGGTGTGGATACCGCAGTGTATGCCGGCAATTTTGCCGACTACACCATTGGCGTACCGACTGCGTCTGCTGGTGGCAGCCTGGCTTTCCAGGTGAAAGACAAGCAAACCAACGGTAACCCGTATGGCGGTGAAGGTACCGATAACCTGTACGACGTTGAACGCCTGCAGTTTGCCGACGGCACTTACTACTTCAACAGCACCAGCAACCAGTGGGTGAAAGAGGGCGCTGCCAAGACCAGCTACCCGCTGACTATTGCCACGTCTCTGGTAGACCGTGATGGTAGCGAAGTGATCGACAGCATCAAGCTGACACTGGACAGCAAGTACGCCGGCTCCAAACTGCTGAGCAGCACCGGCACCGAGCTGGGTGTGGTTGCTGCCGATGGCACGCTGACCCTGACCGGCCTGTGGGCCAGCAATGCGCTGGATGTATCGCTGTCCGGTTTGTCGCTGCAAGTGCCGGGTGCGGTTACCGGCCAGCTGTCGCTGCAAGTAACAGCCATTGCCAAAGAGCTGGCCAACGGCAATACCGCTAGCGGCCAAGCATCGACTTCTGCAGGTAACCTGGCACCGGAAACATCCAACGTAGCTGCAGGTGGCAATGAAGATAGCGTGATCGCCGTCAACCTGTCCGGCTATGACGTAGACGGTTCGGTAGCCGGCTTCGTGATCAACAGCCTGCCGGCCAACGGCACACTGTACAGCGATGCCGCGGCCACGCAGCCACTGGCCGCCAATGCCGTGGTGACCGGTACGGTGTACTTCAAGCCATCGGCAAACTGGAATGGCGTGACCGAGTTCCAGTACAGCGCGAAAGACAATGCCGGCCTGGTTGATGCGACCCCGGCCAAGGCAACCATTTCGGTGGCTGCGGTGAACGATGCGGCCAACCTGGTAGCCGATACCAAGACCGTGCCCGAAGAAACCAACGCTACTGGCAACGTACTGAGCAACGATAGTGACGTTGACGGCGCGCTGAGCGTGACGACCTTCAGCATTGCTGGCATCACCGGCAGCTTCACCGCCGGCCAGACCGCCACTATTGCCAACGTGGGCACGCTGGCCATTGCGGCCAACGGTGACTACGTGTTCGACCCGGTAGACAACTGGAACGGCAGTGTACCGGTGGTGACCTACAACGTACGCGACCCGAATGGCGGTACCGGCAGCAGCACGCTGAGCATCACCGTGACCCCGGTGAACGATGCGCCGACGGCTACTGGTGGCCAGATCACCGGTACCGAAGACACATTGCATGTGTTTACCTGGGCGCAGTTCAATGTGGCTGATGTTGATAGTGGCGATACGCTATCTATCAAGATCACCACGCTGCCAGCGGATGGCACGCTGCAGTACAACGGTGCCAGCGGCTGGGTAAGCGTGACGGCTAACCAGGTGATCAGCAAAGCAGATATCGATGCCGGCAAGCTGCGCTTTACGCCGGATAGTAACGAGTCTGGTATTGATGGCTACAGCACGGCAGGTACAGGTAACCAGAAGCAGGACTACGCCAGCTTCAACTACCAGGGTGTGGACGCTGCGGGTGCCAGCAGTGCTACCGTGGCCATGAAAGTGGACATTACCCCGGTAGCGGATGCACCGACGCTGAGTCTCAATAGTGCCCCGACAGCCACACCAACCGGGCTGAAGAAAGAGTCGTGGACCAATATCTCGTTCGCGGATGTTTACAACGGTGGCAGTGGTGTAAACCAGGATACGCTGGAGACGCGTATCGAAGCCGCATCGGCTGCACAAAGCACTACTACCATTACCAACGCCGCTCAGACCGATGTCACGGTGGGTACTGCCAGCCGTATCTCCGGCCTGGTGTACCTGGAAGCAGGTAAGACCTACACCTTCAGCGGTATTGCTGACGACAGCTTCCGCCTGGAAGTGGGTGGCGCTACTGTTGCCAACGCGCTGTGGGGCAATGGTGGTGGCTATAGCGGTACCTTCTCGCCAACGGCGAATGGCTACTACACCCTGACTGCCTTCCACCATAACGAGGCTGGTGCGGGTAACTTCGACATTAATGTGTCGGTGAACGGTGCCGCTGCCGTGGACCTGAGTACGGCCAACCTGAAGCTGTTCACCGGTACGGCAGACATCACCAATGCAGGCGTCAACTTGTCTGCACTGGTGCCGAATGCCAGCGGTGAGGGTGGTTACTACACCGAAGTACCGCTGAACCGCGGTAACGAAGATACCTGGATCCCGATCTCGCGTATTGCTGCTGGCCTGACCGATACCGACGGCTCGGAAACCTTGTCGGTGTCCATCAGCGGTCTGGTAAACGGCACCCAGCTGAAAAATGCGGCAGGCGACATCGTAACCGCAGGCGCGAGCGGCATCGTGACCCTGCCGGCTGGCTGGAACCTGGCCATGCTGCAGATCAAGGGGCCGCAGGATTACAACGGTACCCAGAACCTGACCGTGACGGCGACCTCTACCGAACAGGTAGGCGGCGACAGCAAGACCACCACGGCACCGCTGACCGTGATCATCGACCCGGTAAATGACGCGCCAACCAGTACCGGCGGCAACGTTACCGGTACCGAAGACACCAACCTGGTCTTCACGTGGGCCAACTTCAATGTGGCTGATGTAGACAGCGCTGCGGCTAACCTGTCGGTGAAAATCGCCTCGCTGCCAGCCGATGGAACCTTGCAGTACCAGGGCGCCAGTGGCTGGGTAGCGGTAACGGCCAACCAGGTGATCAGCAAGGCAGATATTGATGCGGGCAAACTGCGCCTGGTGCCTGACTTTAACGAGTCGGGTAGCGACAGCTTCGCCACCAGCGGTGTTGGTAACCTGAAGAAGGATTACACCTCCTTCAACTACCAGGCAGTAGACAACGCTGGCGGCAGCAGCGCGAGCGCCACCATGTCGGTAGATATCACGCCGGTGGCCGATACCCCGACGCTGACCGTGAAAACCGGCAGCAGTGCTACGTTGTGGGTAACCAGCTGGGAGTCTGCGGCCAACAGCGACAATAGTTCGCAACAGGTCAGCGGCCCGGTATTTGAGAACTGGACTTTGGTAACAACGGGCGACAAGTTGGCAGGTGGCACCAATGTGTTTGAAGTCTGGGCTGCCGGTGATCAGCAGCAGCGTCAGGATGGCAGTAACAATACCGTGGTGCTGGCACCAGGTGATGGCCGCAATGCGCTGGAGCTGAATGATGCTTCTTCGAATGTGCAAACGCTGGGTATTTCGCGTGATATTGCCACCGTGGCAGGGCAGGTATACGAGCTGTCGCTGGATTACGCCGGCCGCCCGGGCTTTGGTACAGACTTCACCACCATCGCCGTGTATCTGGGTAACACCTTGCTGGGTACTTATGGCTCTACCAGCCCGCAAGACAGCTTTAACTGGGAAAACCTGAAGCTGAGCTTTGCCGGCACGGGTAGTACCGAGACGCTCACCATTCGCCTGTCGCCGGACAATACCGGTCAGAATGCAGGTGGCCGTGGTGCGCTGATCGACGATATCCGTCTGAGCACTACACAAGGCGTGGTGGCGGGTTCGGGCGGTATCAGCGGCAAGACTGCGGTATCGCTGTCGACCTACATTACTGGTCAGCTCACCGATACCGATACCTCGGAGGCACTGTCGTACAAGTTCAGCAACTTGCCAGCTGGCGCCACCATCGTGAGTAACAGCATGCCAGGTGGTTACGCCGCTGTGAATGGGGTCATTACGGTGACTGCGGCCGAGCTGGCTTCTGCCAAGCTGGTGCTGCCGTCTGGCACGCTGGGTTCTGTTGGCCTGGATGTGGCTGCTGTCAGCACCGAGCCGAACGGTAGCACTGCGCAGACGACTGGCCATCTGGATGTCACTATCCAGTCTGGTACGGTGACGGCTACACCGATTGGCAGCTACACCGATATCACGTTGGCCGCAACCCAGACGGCAGTGAGCACCAGCTCGCTGGGCTTGCGCTCCGAGTACTACGGTTATCAGGAAAATACCACTTACGGTAACCTGGACAAGCTGTCCGAGGTAGAGGCGCTGATCGAGGCTCGTACTGGCAACAACAGCAGTCTGATCGGTTCCATGACCGCTGGGGCCAATGCCGGCATGAATGCCTCCTTCCTGGTGAACAAGCTCGAATTCGGCTTCAGCACTACCGGTGGCAATAGCTCCAATATTGGTAATGACCTGGGGAATAACTCGACGCTGGCAAGCGGTACGACCCTGGTGAGTGGCTCGGGCAACCTGTACAACTTCCTGAAGGCAAACGGTGCCAATAATGCCACCGACCTGAAGGCAGGTGGTGCCGGCTTGGGTAGCACCTCGGACGCCATGATCCGTATGCTGGCCTACCTGAACCTGGCTGAGGCTGGCCGCTACGACCTGCGCATTACCGCCGATGATGGCTATCGTGTGTATCTGGACGGTACCAGCGTGGCGCAGGTGGACCAGATCCAGTCCACCACCACCAATGTGTTCACTAACGTGGCACTGAATGGCGGCATGCTGCCACTCGAGATCCTGTACTGGGATCAGGGTGGTGCGGCTACCTTCCGCGTCGAGATCAAGCTGGCAGGTGCGGCCGACAGCAGCTACCAGGTGATGGGTACCGACAGCTTCCCGCTGTTCCAGGTGGGCAGCCAGCCTAACCTGGCCGATAACCAGGATCTGGTCGATACCGGCAGCGGTACCTGGGCCATCCGCACAGGTGCGACCTCTACCGGCACTGGCGGTCACGACCGCATTACCGGTACCGATGGGCGCGACACCATTAGCGGTGGCGAGGGTAATGACCAGCTGAACGGTGGTGCCGGTAAAGACACCCTGAACGGTGGTAATGGTGACGACACCCTGATCGGTGGCAGTGGTAACGACACCATGACCGGTGGCCTGGGCGTGGATACCTTCCAGTGGTCGCTGGCGGACAAAGGCACTACTACCAACCCGGCGCACGATGTCATTACCGACTTCAAGACCGGTGTCGGCGGCGATGTGCTCGACCTGCGTGACCTGCTGCAAGGTGAGAACAGCGGTAACCTTACCCAGTACCTGCACTTCTCTGCTAGTGGTAACGATACGCTGGTACAGATCAGCAGTAGCGGTGCCTTTAGCAGCAATGGCGCTAATGCGGCAACGGTGACCGATCAGAGCATTCTGCTGAAAGACGTTGCACTGAGTAGCCTGGGCAGCACAGACCAGCAGGTGATTACCGAACTGTTGAAAAACAACCTGAAAACCGACCAGTAAACCTGGGTGTGTGACAAAAGAGCCGGCTAGCCGGCTCTTTTTTATACCTGTACCAAACGCCACGTGGTGTTCGGCCAAGTATCCATACACTGGAACGGCAATTGCTATACTGCCCCTATCATTCGCTGGAGCGCTGCTGTGGAAAACTTACCAATGCGGGATGGCTTGTCGCTAGACTCCCATTTTCAGCCCATTTACAGCCTGGCTCACCGCCGTACGGTGGGGATGGAGGCGCTGCTGCGCGCGACCGAGCAAGGCAAGGCGCTGAGCCCGCCGCAGGTCTACGAGCGCTACATCCGCCGTGATGAACGTGCCGCCATGGACCTGGCCGTGGTACGAGCCCATTGCCAGCATTTCGCCCGCACTCCGGCAGCCCAGCGTTGGCTGTTTCTCAATATCGACGCCGTTACCCTGGCCGACTTGAACTATGTGCAGCAGCTGCAGCAGATCATTGCCGACTCGGGCATCCCGCCGCAGCTGATCGTGCTGGAAGTGCTGGAGCAGGCTCTGGAGCTGGATGCCGGCTTGTTGGAAGGGGTGGCGCTGTTGCGCGAGCAAGGCTGCCTGCTAGCCATTGATGATTTTGGTGTCGGGCATTCCAATCTGGACCGGGTGTGCAGCCTGGAGCCCGACTTCATCAAGTTTGACCGCCACCTGCTGCGCAGCGCGGTAAACCAGCAGCGCACCCGCACCCTTTTGTCGCGCTTGGTGCGATTGATGCACGAAATTGGTGCACTGGTAGTGGTGGAGGGGGTGGAGAGCGAGTCGGACGTGGTGGTAGCGCTGGATTCCGGCTGCGATCTGGTGCAGGGCTTCTATGTTGCCATGCCCGCTTTGGTGCCAGACCGTGATGAGCAAATTACCCCGCGGCTGGACGCCAAGTGGGACGAGCTGATGAACCGCGAGCTGTTGCGCCGCAAGCTGAACCGCCGCCAGCTGGAGCTGTCACGCCAGGCCTTTGTGCAAACGGCCATTGCCCTGATGCAGGGCAACGAGTTCAGGTTGGCCGCACAGCCCATGCTGAGCCTGCCGGATGTGATTCGTTGTTTCTTGCTGGATCAGGAAGGCCGCCAGCTGGGGCGTAACCTGAATGTGCGCGAGTTGTCCGAAGTAAACCGCTTGCGCTTTGCCCCGCTGGAAGACACCACAGGCGCCGTTTGGTCACGCCGTAGCTATTTCCAGCACGCCATCGACCAGCCGGGTGTGCTGTATATGAGCGAGCCTTATCTGTCGATGACCGACACGCGTACCTGTGTGACCCTATCGATGGCGATCGAGATCGACGAACAGATGCACGTGCTGTGTTCGGACGTGATGCTGCCCAAGTAGACACGGGCATTGGCAAAAGCAAAACACCGGGCCTGGGCCCGGTGTTTTGTTATGGGGTCGTGCTTAAGGCGCAGTAATCGGGTCAAACAGGGTCACCACCTGGCGTACGCCAGCGGTTTTGGCCACCACTTGCGATGCGGCTTCGCCTTCTGCATCGCTTACCAGGCCTAGCAGGTAGACCACGCCGCGCTCGGTGACGACTTTAATGGCATTGGGCGGGTAGCCCTGGCCTTCCAGCAGGCGGGCACGTACTTTGGTGGTTAGCCAGGTATCGTTGTTTCGCTGTGCCAGCGTGGTGACGGGCGCTACCACCAGGTGGTTGTATACGCGTCGTACATTGGGGATGCCGCGTATCATCAGCTCGATATCGGCCTTCTGGGCTTCACTTTCCGCTTCGCCGGTCAGCAGTACGGCACGGTTGTAGCTGGTAGCGTTTACGTGGCTGCCGGCAAAGCGTTCGCTAAGCTGGCGCACGGCTTTCAGCTCGATACCCTGGTCTTCTACATAGGTACCACTGGTGCGGCGATCGGTTACCACCAGCGCGCTGGCGGCCACGCCACCCGCTACCAGCGGAAAGCAGGCACTGAGGTTGGCCGCAAGCAGTGCGGCAAGGGTCAGGCTTTTCAGGCGGGGTGTCATTCAGTCTCCTCCCAGCAGCATGTAATCGATGGCATCACACAGGGCGTGGATAACCAGCAAATGTATTTCCTGGATACGTGCGGTGCGGGTTACCGCCACGTTCAGGTGCAGATCTTCGGGTGACAGGATTTCGGCAACCTGGCCACCATCGTTGCCGGTCAGCGCAATCACGCCCATGCCGCGCTCGTGGGCGGCATAGATGGCTTCCACAATGTTGGCCGACTGCCCGGAGCTGCTAATCACCAGTAGCAGGTCGTTATGGTGGCCTATGGCCCGTACCTGCTTGGAGTAGATCAGGTCAAACTCGTATTGGTTGCCAATGGCAGTTAGCGCCGGGCTGTCATGCGAGAGCGACAGCGCTGCCAGGCCCGGGCGTTCTTTTTCGAAATGCCCCAGCATATTGGTCACAAAGTGGTGGGCAACGGCTGCGCCCCCGCCATTGCCACAAGCCAGAATCTTGCCTTCGTTCATCAGGCTGGCCACCATTTTTTCCGCAGCCACGGCAATGGCGGGGGCCAGCTCTTCCATGACGAGCTGCTGGGTGGCAATGCTTTCGCGGAAATGTCCGCTGGCGCGATCGATCAAGTCCATCGTCTATCCTTTTTGCTCAGCCGGCGCTACACCTAGCTGATGATGTTCTTGAGCCATAACGGCGGTGCCGTCCCTTCAAACAGCACCGCGTCAAAACGGCAGGGGCTGTTCAGGTGATGCTGGCTCAGGTAAAGGTTGGCCGCAGCCTGCAATTTGCGACATTTGGCCGCGCTGATGCTGGCGGCGGCGCCGCCATATTGGCTGCTGCTGCGGGCGCGTACTTCTACAAACACCCGGTACTTGCCATCCTGCATGATCAGGTCTATTTCGCCAAAGCGGCAAGACCAGTTGCGTGCCAGCAAGCTCAAGCCTTGTGCCTGCAAAAAGGCACAAGCCTGGTCTTCAAAGAGATTGCCGCTGGCCCGGCTCATTACTGGGCGCCAATCACGCTGCCGGGCAGATCACGCTGTACTACCCAGCCCTTGCCGATGCGCAGGTCGCCACTTACCCCGCCCAGGCGAATCTGGCTGGGGTTTTTACTGCTGGCCAGGGCGGCACCCAGGCGGTAGGCGTCGACACCCAGGGCGTACAAGCGCTCGGTCGCCTTGTTCAGCGGGTTGGCCGGGCGTGCAATCAGCCGTGTTTCGGGGTGGTTGGGTATCAGCAGCCAGGGCATGTCAATCAAGCGCAGGCCGGTCAGTGCAGAGCCTGGATTACGCACATTGGCCAGCGACGTAGCGTAGGCCGGCAGCGCGGGGTTCAGCAGCGCGCGCGTCGCTTCGGTTTCTTTGGTGTCCAGCGCCAGGAAAACTGCGTCGGCAATGCGCAGCTCGATATCCAGTTGGTCTGTTGTCAGTGCGGAAACATTCAATTCACGCGCAGATTTGCCGGTACGGTTGCGCCATTCTTCGGCAAACGCCTGGCGCAGCCGCTGGGATAAGCTGTCGTTATCAAACAGGATCAGCGGCTGCTGGCTGCCATCATCGCGCATCATGCGGGCAATCTGCTGTGCCTCGGTTTCAATCGTTACCGATAGGCTCCACACTTTGCTGCCTGTTGGCGGGGCTTTGTCCAGTGCATTCAAGACCAGAGTGGGCAGTTTGCTGTTGGCCGCTAACTTGGCAGCGCCCTGGCGGGTCAGCGGGCCCACAATGAATGTCGCGCCATTGGCCACCAGCTGCTGGTAAGCCGCGGAGGTGTCGCTTTCGTCGCGCAGCGCCACAAAGCTGGTTTCCACACTGCCATCTGCGGCCGCTGCAGCATCAAAGCCGGCCTTGACTACCTGGGCAGCTTCGCCCAGCTGGCTGGATTCCACAGGGAGCATCAAGCCCAGATGCACGCCCCTGGTTTTGCCGGGTAATTTGGCGGGAACCGGTGCAGGGTTGGCCGCAGCTGGCGTGGCAGGGGCCATGTTGCCCTTGGCCGTGGCAGGCTGCAGTGAAACCTGATTTTGTTGAAGTATGTAGCCCGGGGATTGTGCAATCGCTACACTTGCCGCCAACAAGACGGCAGAGCCGGATAACCATGGAGCCAAAACGTGCAGACAGCGCTTGATCACTTGATGAATTCTGCTCGGGAAACATTTGTCGAAAGGGCATTATATGTGGTGGCAACGCCCATTGGAAATTTGGCTGATGTGACTGTGCGCGCCATCGCCAGCTTCCATGCTGCCGATATCGTGCTGGCAGAAGATACCCGTGTGACCGGCAGCCTGCTTAGCGCCTATGGCATCAGTAAAAAGCTGGTCAGCCTGCGCGAGCATAACGAGCGCGATATGGCGACGAGTGTGATTCGCTGGCTGGAAGAGGGCAAAATCGTCGTGCAGGTGTCCGATGCCGGCACGCCGGGTATTTCCGACCCCGGTGCGCGCCTGGCCGAAGCCGTGTGGGCTGCCGGCCTGCGCGTGGTGCCTATTGTTGGCGCGTCCGCAGTGGTGGGCGCCATGTCTGCCAGTGGCCTGGAAACGGCACGATTCCTGTTTCATGGGTTCTTGCCGCCCAAACAGGGGGCACGCTGCAAAACCCTGCAGCAGTGGGCGCAAGCCGACTATGCCGTGGTGTGCTACGAGGCGCCGCACCGCATTCTGGATTGCGTAGAAGACATTGTCGCCACGCTGGGGCCGGACCGCCAGCTGGTACTGGCACGCGAGCTGACCAAAACCTTCGAGACCTTCCTGCGCCTGCCTGCCGGCCAACTGCTGGAGCGCATTCGTAGTGACAGCAACCAGCAACGTGGTGAGTGCGTGCTGATTATTGATGCGGCTCCGCAGCTAGCACCCGGCGATGAGGAATTACCCGCTGCCGCCATGTCCCTGCTGGCCGAGTTGGCCGCAATACTCCCCACCAAGCAGGCCGCCGGTATCGTGGCTGCCCACTACGATCTGAACAAAAAGCTGCTGTATGACTGCGCGCTGAAGCTCAAAAGCGCAGAGTGATATTTACAAGCGACTAAGGCGCGTCTATACTGCGTTCCTCTGATTTTCTCGCCCGGGTGGCGAAATTGGTAGACGCAGGGGACTCAAAATCCCCCGCCGCAAGGTGTGCCGGTTCGAGTCCGGCCCCGGGCACCACGAGAAAGTCCAGCAACATCCCAAGCAGTCCATAAAACCCGCACAGCACAAGGCTCTGCGGGTTTTTTGTTGTCCTGTAACGTCCAGCAGCATCCAGCTACATCCAGCCTTTTTGTGTATAGATTTGTGTGTGCTACGGCTTTGTTGCACAAATCAGCCGTAGGTCGAACTACCCCAATCCCCAGACGGATTTATCCCATACGGACCGTTTGCGGCGTGCCCAGTGCTGTGAAGCGATTCAGAATCGCTGCACAGATTTGAAGCTCCGCTACTTGCCGGTCAAAGTCCCGTGACTTAACCCGATCTGCCAGCAATTTGAAACTGTGCATCTTCGTTTCGACCAAGCTGCGGCGATGGTAGCCACTCCACTTTTTCCAGAGCGCGCGCCCCAGATACTTCACCGCTCGTAGCGACTCATTGCGAGCCTGATTGCCCCGTAAATTCCCTTTCCAGAATTGGCCATTTCGACGTGGGGGAATGATGGCTGCCGCCCCACGCTCTGCAATCGCTGCGTAACATAGGCGTGTGTCGTACGCCCCATCCGTGGTGACGGTTACCAGTCCCTCTCCCGCCGGAATTTGCGATAGCAGCTCTGGCAGCATCGTGGCATCTCCAGTGCGATTGTCGGTCACTTCCATTGCCCGGATTTCCAGCGTTTGCGCATCTATGCCCAGATGCAGCTTGCGCCATTGGCGGCGGTAATCAGCGCCATGCTTTTTCACCTTCCACTCGCCTTCACCCATCATCTTGATGCCGGTGCTATCCACCAAGAGATGCAGACAACCTTGCTTTTTCTGTACCGGGATGCGGACTTGCAGGTCTTTCTGGCGGCGGGAAAGCGTGCTGAAGTCGGGGACGGCCCAGTCAAGGCCAGCCAGGCGCAACATACTTTCGACCATACCTGTGGCTTGCCGTAGCGCCAGGCCAAAGAGGCATTTGATGGTGAGACAGAACTGGATGGCAGAATTAGAAAAAGTTAGCTGCCGTCCCCGCCTGCCGGTAGCTGGTGCCAACCAGTTCATGCCTTTGTCGAGCCAGAGAAGGAGCTGCCCTCGTTGCTTGAGGGACTGGTTGTATGACTGCCAGTTGATGGTTTGGTACTTGGGCGGAAGGGGCTTGCTCATGCGGTCATTCTACCGGACGGACGCAAGCACTGATTTGTGCAACAAAGCCCACGGCCTTTCAAATGATCTGTGAACCTAAATAGCCTTTTGACATTTTATTGATATTTGTGAATTTCAAATGGGTATTTTTACATTTTTGTTTCATTTAATAGTTTAGATAAAATTATGCAAAAACAAAGAGATATCTGCTGGGAAAATTATCGATATCGGGATGGAAAAACGGATGCGTGGTCTACACTATTAACTGTTTAGCTTATACTCCGTCGCCCCATATTTATTGCACGCTTATGCCACTTATTGATACCCACTTGCATTTTGATGCGCCTGAGTTTGCTGCAGATGTGGCGCAGTGCTGGGCGCGTGCCAAGGCGGCCGGTGTCGTGCACGCGATAGTGCCTGCGGTGTCGGTGAGTACTTTTGATCGCGCTATCGCGGTGGCTAACCAGTTTGGCATGGATGTCGCACTAGGTTTGCACCCGCTTTATCTGGATCAGCACGAGGATGAGCATCTTGCGGTGCTGGAGCAGTATCTGTTGCAGGGTAAGGCTGTGGCTGTTGGCGAGTGTGGGCTGGACTTTTATGTGCCTGGGCTGGACCCAGCACGGCAGGAGGCGTTACTGCTTGCCCAGCTGACGCTGGCACGACGTTTTGACTTGCCGGTAATTCTGCATGTGCGCCGTTCACAAGATCGTGTTTTGAAGTGCTTACGCCAAGTGCGGGTGCGCGGAGGGCTGGCGCACGCATTTAACGGCAGCCTCCAGCAAGCCGAAGCTTTTATAGATTTGGGCTTCTGCCTGGGTTTTGGCGGGGCGATGACATATCAAGGGTCGCAGCGCATCCGGCGTTTGGCTGCTACCTTGCCGCTTTCCGCTCTGGTATTGGAAACAGATGGCCCGGACATGGCGCCAGAGTGGGGGCAAGGCCAGCCGAATGGCCCGGAGAATTTGCCCCGTATTGCTGCGGTATTGGCGGAATTGCGTGGTTTGCCGCTAGAGGCCGTGGCGCAGGCTACATATCAGAATGCTTGCAAGGCAGTGCCTGGGTTATGCCCAGGCAGGTGATGCGGCTGTTCATGAATGTGAAGAAGGAGAAGGCAATGTTGAAAAATATCACCGTAACAGCGCGCATTAGTTTGGGTTTCGCGTTTATGTTGCTGGTCTTGCTATTGATTGTGGGCAGCAGTTTGCTGGCGCTGGGGCGTGCAGGTAGCAGCCTGGATGATTTGGTCAATCGCAGCCTGGCTTTTAGTCAGCATATTCAGTCTGTCAGAGCGGAGGTGGGTAATTTGCGCCGCTATGAAAAAGATTTGCTGCTGAATATTCAGAGTGTGGAGAAGCGTAAAGAATATCTGGATAAATGGCTCGAGAGCGTGAGCAAGGTGCGCAAGCATCTGCAAGAGGCAGATACGTTGGCCAGTAGTGAAGAACAGGGGGCCATCAAATCGCTGCTGGGTGCCATGGAGCGTTATGAGGGTGGCCTGAAGAGTGTGGCTAGCCAGATCGAGGCGGGTAGCCTGGTTACACCTCAAGACGGTAATAAGGCACTGGAGCCGGTAAAGGAGGCAGTGCGCGGTATGGAGAGCACCACTCGCATGCTGGTTGATAATGCTGGCCAGCATGCTTTGCTGAGTCAGCAGGCGGTTCAGGCTGAAATCGCTTCATCGCGAAGTTTACTGCTGGGGCTGAGTGCACTGGCATTGTTAGCGGCGGTGGTGGCGGCTGTGGTGATTTCCTTGTCTATTCGCCGGCCATTGGGCGAGATAACGCTTTTGGCAGAACAGTTGGCCAGTAGCAAAGATCTGTCCGTCGCTATTCCTGATTATGGTCGTAACGAGCTTGGGCGAACTGGCCAGGCGCTGAATCATCTGATTGTGACCGTGCGCGACCTGATAAGCGATTCCCATAGGCACTCTGCGAAATTGGTGGGGGCGTCGGAGCAACTGTCTGGTGTG
The DNA here is from genome assembly GCF_020616155.1 of Vogesella sp. XCS3. NCBI lineage: Bacteria > Pseudomonadati > Pseudomonadota > Betaproteobacteria > Neisseriales > Chromobacteriaceae > Vogesella > Vogesella sp. XCS3. The sequence continues at coordinate 2,977,209 of NZ_CP085530.1, forward strand.
AGTCACGCGATCCATGACGCAGCCGTGAACCAGTCCAATGCGGCATCGGCTAGTGCGGCTGCCGTAGAGCAGCTGACGGTGAGCGTGAGTGTGCTGGCTGATAATGCCGAGGGCGTGGAGCAACAGACTCGCCAGACGGCCAGTGATGCTCGAGCTGGCAGTGATATGGCTCAGACCGCGGCTAGCCAGATCCAGCATATTGCCCAGAGTATTGCCCAGACGTCCGGCACGATTGATAGCCTGAACCAGCGTTCTAGCGAGATTGGCAATATTGTCAGTGTGATTCGCGAGATCGCAGACCAGACCAACCTGTTGGCACTGAATGCCGCCATCGAAGCTGCCCGCGCGGGCGAAACCGGGCGAGGCTTTGCGGTGGTGGCGGATGAAGTACGCAAGCTTGCCGAGCGAACCAGCCAGGCCACAACAGAGATTTCCAGCCGTATCGCTGGGGTACAGCACGATACGCAACAGGCGTTCCAGAATATGCAGCAGGCCAATACCCTGGTGGAAAGTGGTGTAGAAGGTACGGGCAAGGTTGCCCAGTCTTTGCAGCAGATATTCCAGTCGTCCATCCATGCTCAGGAAAAAGTAGCCGAGATGGTGCAAGCCATCCAGGAGCAGCGGGTGGCGAGCCAGGATATCGCCCAGAATATGGAGCAGATTGCGCAGATGAATGACCAGACACGCTTGGCGGTGGCAGAGGCGAGCAGTTTGTCTGGTGGCCTGAAACAGCAGTCACAAGAACTGGATCACAGCATTACACGCTTCAAGGTGTAGGCCGAACGCTGGTCGCAATGAGAGCACATGTTTGACAAGCGCCGTGGCATGGCACTGGCCGCGGTGCTTGTAACTGTTTTGTGGTGTTGATTGTTGGCCGCAAGGTTGGCTAACAAAAGAAAAAGCCCGCTGTTTAGTGCGGGCTTTTTGACTTTGCAGATAGCTTATTTTGTTGCTGGTGCAGCAGGTGCTGCGCGGCGGATCAGCGGTGCTGCTGCCGGCTTGCTTGCATTGGGTGCTGCCACGACACGCGCAGCACTGGCTGGTGCTTGTGTTGGGGCAGCGCGGGCAACAGTTTCCTGCATAACTACCGCTACACGGCGATTTTGCGGGTCATTGGCGGCCTTGTTCGGTAGCGGTTGTGTATCGCCGCGGCCAACGCTGTCCATGCGGCTGGCTTGTACTCCACGGCTTGCCAAGTACTCTTGTACGCTCTGTGCACGTTGTTGCGACAAGACAAGGTTGGATGCCGGGTTGCCTGTGCTGTCGGTATGGCCTTCAACCAGAAAGCGCTTCTGGACCAGCTGTGGCATTTGCAGTGTCGTGGCTAGCTGGTCAAGCATTGGCAGGCTTTCGGCGCGGATCTTGGCCGAGTTCAGGTCAAACTGTACTTGCAGGTTGACTGTAATGTCGCGAGACGTGGCAACTGGTGCGGTATTGGCAACCACGGGTGCCAACTCTGCACCGCTATTGAAAGAGCGGGCGGGGATCTTGCTGGCATCCAGTGGTGTTGGCGCCACGTAGCTGGTTGGGCAGCTTGGGGCGCTCAGATCGGTGTCATTGTCCACGCCATCATCTTTTGGCTTCAGCTGCATGACTTCCATCAGGCGGCCAGACTCACCCAATACGCGGTAAGTGGCCAGCTGCTGGTTCAGTTCTGCGTTCAACAGCTCGCGGCGCGACTCGAACAGCTCGTTCTCGCTATCCAGCATATCGAGCAGCGTACGCTGGCCGATATCAAACTGCTTGCGATAAGCGTCGCGTGCTTTCTCTGTAGACAGCTGATGCTGACGCAGCGATTCCAGCTGGCTGCTAATGCGAACCGAGTCGTTATAAGCAATGGAAACCTGCTGGCGCATATCGCGGCAGGCTTTTACGCCTAGTGCTTCGGCTTCGTCACGGCGCTCGGTTGCGGAAGCAAGGCGAGCTCGATCTGCACCGCCGCGGTACAGGTTCATGTTGACCACCAGCTCGATGGCTTGCTCATTGGTACGGCCTTTTACGCCGTCCTTGTTGGTGGTCGCTGCCTTGTTGGCACGCAGGTCAAGCGTGGGGGAGAAGGCGCCACGGCGAACATCGATCTCAGCTTCGGCGGCACGGTAAAAGGCGCGGGCTGCTTGCAGCGACGGGTTGTTCTTGTCTGCCAGTACCATCAGGTCATTGGCGGGAGGGATCAGGCCGAGATTGAGCCCCGGCAGTTTCAGCTCGTTTGCAGGTGCTTCGCCTGTAATGCGTGCATAGCGAGCCGATACATCATTCAGGTTGGAAAGCTCGTTTACCAGGTTGGATTCGGCCAATGCAAGGCGGCCGGCAATCTGCTCCAGGTCAACACGGCGCCCTACGCCCTGGGTCACGCGCTGCAAGATCTGCTCGTAGATGCCTTTGTGAATGGCGTAGTTTTCTTCGGCAATGTTGACCAGCTTGCTGTAGCGTACAACGTCAACAAAAGCACGAACCGACTCCAGGCCTTGTTGCTCGGCAGCCGCCAGGTATTCGAAGTAGCGGGCACGGCTGGTATAGTCCAGCTGTTTTACTTGGTTGGTAGTAATGAAGCCGGCAAAGATGTTCTGGCTCAAGGCCAGATTGTAACCATGGCGGGTGAAACTGCTGGTGCTCGTGCCGCCAGTGGAGGTGGGTGTCTTGTTCTTTTCGCGTGCGGTGGCGTAGCTCAGGTCGACGGTGGGCTTGAACCCTGCCTCTGCAATGCCACGCTCTTCCAGGCTGGCACGGAATGTGTGCCACTTCATGCGGACTTCCGCGTTGTTCTTCAGGGTTTGCTCAATGGTGTCTTTCAGCTCCAAGGCGTGGCTGGCCATAGGTAGCGAAAGAGCCAGCAAGGCGATAAGCGTACTGCCAGAGATGCTTTTAGGACGAAAGTTCATGAGAGCCTCATTGAATACTGTGATGATTGAACAGTTTATTATTAAGCAGCAGTTCTAAGTATTTTAAATAAAAGCTTTATGTGCTGTATTTTCGGAAGTGAATGCTAAAGTGTCAAGCTAAACGTGGCAAAACCTGCAGCCTTGCTATACGCTTGTTGCGTGATAAGACGGATGCATTTATAGCCATCCTGCGGAACCAGTCTATGGGCGTACCTTTGGTGTTGAGTCGTTTCATCAGGCTATCAGCGTGGCTGTTACTCGCGGCGCTGGCGGTGGCCGAAATGCCGCTAGAGCGCGTGCAGCAGCTTTATGGTGGCCAGGCTGTCCGTATATATCGGGAGTGGCAGCAGTTACTTTTGTCTGCCAAGCGAGAAAATAACGAACAGAGCATGCTGCGCGATGTAAACCAGTTCTTCAATCAGCGTTACCAGTTTGTTGATGATGTCGATTTGTGGAAGCAAGCAGACTACTGGGCCACGCCTTTGGAAAGTATGGCGCGCGGCGCGGGCGATTGCGAAGATTATACAATCGCCAAATATTTTACTTTGCGCGAGCTGGGGGTGGCCCCACAGAAGCTGAGGCTGACCTACGTCAAAGCCCGCATCGGCGGTGCCGCCAGCACGGTAACGCAGGCGCATATGGTATTGGCCTACTATGCGAACCCGGCCGCCGAGCCGCTCATTCTGGATAACCTCATCACGACTATCCGGCCTGCATCGCAGCGGGCTGACCTGCAGCCGGTATTCAGCTTCAATGCAGACGGTATCTGGGTAGGCGGCGGTCCTAATCCGAATTCCAGTGTGGACAGGTTGACCCGTTGGCGTCAGCTTATCGACAAGATGAAAACCGAAGGCTTTATTTCCTGAAAGATGGCATGAAACGCGTTTCCTTGATTCAACAGCTATGGATGCTGGTTATCGCGGCAGTGGTGCTGGCGGCTGCAGGCAGCCTCACGGCCAATTTGTTCAATGCGCGTGACTACTTGCAGCAGCAGTTGGCCGCACAAAGTGCGGACGCGGCCAATTCGCTGGCTTTGCTCATAACGCAGAATCAGGCAGACCCGGCGATGGGCGAGACACTGATCAATGCGGCATTCGACCAAGGGCATTTCCGCCAGATCAGCTGGGTGGATGCCAAGGGCAAGGTATTGGTCCTGCGCCAGAATGCCCAGCGTGCGGGGGATACGCCGGCCTGGTTTCGCGAGGTGTTTACCCTGGTGCCGGCACCGGCGCGGGCCATGGTGAGCAGTGGCTGGATGCAGGCAGGGCATATCCAGGTGGAAAGCGAAGCCGGTTACGCTTACGAGTCGCTGTGGCGTGGTGCGTTGAATGTGTCTTTCTGGGTGCTGCTGGCGGGTTTGGTTGTGGGGGGTATTGGCTCGCTGGGCGTGAGTACCATCCGCCGGCAACTGTTGTCGGTTGTGAACCAGGCCAAGTCCATCACCCAGCGCCGTTTCATTACCATTCCGGAGCCGGATGGACCCGAGATGGGCCGTTTGGCACAAGCCATGAATGCCATGGTGATGCGCGTAAAGGCGATGTTTGAAGAGGAAGCGGTCCGGCTTGAAGCGCTGCGTCGCCAGATCAACTTCGACAGTGTTACCGGCCTGGCTAACCGTGGCTATTTCATGGGTCGGCTGGGGGCCGAGCTGGCGGAGCGCGACAAGGAGGGGCGCACGCTGCTGTTGATGCGTATCGATGGTCTGGCGGAGCTGAATGCCAAGCTGGGCCGGCCGTTAACGGATGAAATGCTGAGTCAGTTTGGTGCGGTGCTGCGGGATCATGAGCGTTTTGGTCTGGAAAGCCTGGCTTCGCGCCTGAACGGGGCTGATTTTGCCTTGTTGCTGGGTAGTGCGCAGGCCGAGCCTGTTCGGCTTGAGGCCTTGCATGACGAGCTCGGTGCGCTGCTGAGCAGCTTTGCTTCGCAAGATATCTGTCTGGCAATGGCGGCCACTGATCTGCGTGATGGTGATGCAATCCGCGACATTATGTCGCGGCTGGATAACGCGCTGGCTTTGTCCGAGGCGGCTGGCGGCGTACGCGTGATGCTGGCCGACGAGAATGTTAATAAGCCGCTGGCCATGACAGCTGACCACTGGGGCAGCGTGCTGGACGAAGCGATTGCTACGCGGCAGCTCAAGCTGGTGCGCTTTGCCGTACGTGACGCCAGCGGCGGCATGCTGCACGAGGAAGCACCGTTGCGTTTGCTGCAAGGGGAGGAGTGGCTGCCTGCCGGCCAGTTCATGCCGATGGCCATCCGCACGCGCCGCGTGGCGGCGCTGGACTTGGCCGCAGTGTCTCTGGCGCTACAGCAACTGGCTGCCGAGCCGGCTTGCCGCGGGATTGCGGTGAACCTGGCTGCCGAGTCGTTGGCCGATGACGAATTTGTGGCCAAGCTGGTAGAGCAGATTCGTTCCCACCGGGTTGCTGCAGGGCGCTTGTGGCTGGAAATGGCAGAGGTCGGCATCGTGCAGCGCTTTGAGCGCTTCCGTGTGCTGTGCCTGGCGCTGGCAGATTTACCGTGCAAGGTCGGTATCGAGCACTTCGGGCGCCAGTTCAGCTTGATCGGGCAGCTGCACGATCTGGGTATCGACTATCTGAAAATCGACGGCAGCTTTGTACAGCAGATTGATCAGGAGGCGGGGAATCAGGCGTTCCTGAAAGGCGTATGCAATATTGCCCATAATATCGGCCTGGGTGTGGTGGCCGAGGGGGTGCGTACCGATGCCGAGCAGCAGATGTTGCTGTCGCTGGGTTTTGATGGCCTGACCGGGCCCGGGGTGAAGTAGGCGGGCCTTCATGGGCCAATAGCAGGGCGAGTGTGGTGAGCCACCTCGCCCTGTTTCTGTGTATGGGCAGCGGTATGTATGCCGTTAGCGGCAAGCGGGTGTGTCCGCTTGTCAGGTCTGGGTGGCGTAAGGGCAGACAAAATAAAAAAAGGCATCCGGAGATGCCTTTTTGCGTGTTGCGGCCAACCTTGGCTTAGTTCTGCTGGATACCTGCCACCAGCCACTTACCATTGCTGCTGTCGTCTTTGATGTAGTGCCAGGTTTCGCTGAACTGTACGGCCGGTGCACCTACGGTCTCGCTGACCATGCCGTTAAAGCGCACGCTGGCAATCATGCGGCTGCTTTCTACGGTGGCCTCGACAATCTGGCAGTCCAGCTGCGGGAAGTCGGCAGGTTCGGTATTGGCAGCCATGTCGTCTTTCAGCGCATTAAACAGGTCTGCGGTCATGTACTTGCGTACTTCTTCCAGACTGTCGGCAGAGTTGAGGTTCTGCAGATGCAGGAAGGTGGCTTTCGCCTGGCGCAGGAAATGCGGTGCTTCCGTGCCGTCTGGCAGACGCTGGAACGAAGCCGGTGGCGGGGTCAGGCCGCTACCGCCCATGGCGTTATTGCCGGAGCCGATAGGTGGAATACCGTTGGCACCCGCAGGCGAGGGCTGGAAGTGCATAGGCTGAGTTTGCAGCGGAGGCGCACGGCGGGCAGCTTGCTGGCTGGTTGCGCGGCGGCGCAGGAAAGACAGCAGCGCCAGGCCTGCCAGCGAGCCGCCGATTACGGCCAGCCACGGGAAGCCACCGTCGTCATCACCCATGGCCGAGCCCAGCAGATAGCCGGCTGCAGCACCGGCTGCACCAGCGGCTACCATGCCACCGATACCAGAACCTTTTTGCTGTGGTGCAACCTGGGTCGGTGTTTTGGCAGGAATGGCGTTCTGTTGCGAGAAGCTTTGGGTAGGGGTAGCGCGCTGCATGCCGGCGCTCTTGCCTTTACCCACGCGTGCGGCTTCTGCAAACGGCGTGGCCAGCACAGCAATGAGGGAGAGGGCCAGAATGGACGTCTTCGCTCGGGTAATCATTGATTCATTCTCCAGTAGGTAAGCTGACTCTGATGGTCAGGCAGCGTTTCGACTACGCGAAACATGGCTTAGTTCTGGGCAAGCGGGATTATTTCAAGTACCAGCACCGTATCGCCTTGTATGGCAAAGCGTACGTCGCAGTGCGCCAGGCGTATGCCGTAGACGCGTGTCGGGTCGTTCTGGTAGGCGGGCCGCGGGTCTTGCGCCAGCACCTCGTCTATCAAGCCGGGCAGCCATGCGGGTGCCGTGTGCCAGGCTTGCAGGTCTGCCAATGCCTTGGGCTGCCACTGCACGGCAAGCTGCGGGGGCGGGCCATCGACAAAGCCGCCGCGTGCATCCGGTTTGGCTTCCACAAAAGGGATGTAGGGCTTGATGTCGAGCACCGGTGTGCCGTGCAGCAGGTCTGCCCCCGCCAGATGCAGGGTGACACCTTGTTGCGTATCGATACTTTTCAGTTCGACCAATGACAGGCCCAAACCGTTGGGGCGGTGTGTGGCACGGCTGGCAAAGACGCCTACCTTGCTATTGCCGCCCAGGCGCGGCGGGCGCACTAGCGGCTGCCAGCCACGGGCCAGGGTTTCGTGAAAGACAAACGTCAGCCACACATGGGAAAACGCTTCCAGGCCGCGCACGCAGTCGGCTTGGTTGTAGGGTGGCAGCAGGGTGAGGCTGACCGGGGCGGATGGTGCCAGCGCCGGTTGGCGTGGTATACCGAACTTTTCCTGATACGGCGAGTTGATCAGGCCAATAGGGTGCAGTGTGTAGCTCATGCCCCGATTGTAGCGAAAGGTTGGCCGCACGGGCGTGCGGCCAACCTTGGGCGGGACGGGCCGGGAGAGGTCAGCCCGCGAAGTGACGCTGATGGCGCATGTCCAGACGGCTCATCGGCAGCAGCATGAAGAAGTCGGCACAGTTGAAATCCGGGTCCCACGCCGGCTCGCCGCACACCCAGGCGCCAGCGCGCAGATAGCCCTTGATCAGCGGCGGTACGGGCACCTGACTGTCGTCGTGCACTTCGCCCAGCGGCAAGGGCAGGTGCGGGGTTACACGCCATTCCGCGGGGGACAGGTTTTTGCTTTCCAGCAGGCGGTACAGGCTAACGGCCTGGTGGCCGCCGTCGGCCAGGCTGACGCTGGCGCAGCCTGCCAGGTATTGGCCACCGTGCTGGCGTACGTAGTCGGCCAGGCCGGCCCACAGCAGGGCGATGACCGCACCGCGGCGGTAGTCCTTGTGTACGCAGGAGCGGCCGATTTCGATGATATGGTCGCGGATGCCGGCCAGGCGGCTCATGTCGAATTCGTGTTCGGAATACAGGCTGGGCAGCTGGCGCGCTTTGTGTGGCGGCAGCATGCGGTAGGTACCGACTACTTTGCCGGTGGTGTTGTCTTCCACGATCAGGTGGTCGCAATAGGGGTCGTATTCGTCACGGTCTATGCCCTCGGCGGCAGAGGCCAGCTTGGCGCTCATTTCCTGGGCAAATACCTGGTAACGCAACTTTTGTGCGCGACGGATATCCTTGGCGCTGTGCGCCACACGTACACTCAGCTTGCTGGCTGGCGCCAGCAGAGCGGTTTCGAGACCTTGCTGCATCGTGCACTCCGGGTAGAGGTAGTGCCACCATGCTATGCAGGCAGTTTGACAGCGACGTGAAGCCGGCATGGCATGATGATGACGGTCTTTTGAAACCCGCATGACAAGCAGGGTGATTAAAATCAACGACTTATAAAGTTTGCGCTTTTGGCGTACAATACCCGGTTTTGTTTGACCGATCTTTTCGCACAATACCCATGATCTATCCGACGACCTTTGACGTAATCGTAGTAGGCGGTGGCCACGCAGGCACCGAGGCCGCCTTGGCCGCTGCACGTATGGGCTGCCAGACCCTGCTGCTCACGCACAACATCGAAACCCTGGGCCAGATGTCGTGCAACCCGTCTATTGGCGGTATCGGCAAAGGTCATCTGGTAAAAGAAGTGGACGCGCTCGGCGGTGCCATGGCGCTGGCTACCGATATCGGTGGCATCCAGTTCCGTACGCTCAATGCCAGTAAAGGCCCGGCTGTACGCGCAACCCGTGCCCAGGCCGACCGCGTGCTGTACAAGGCAGCCATCCGCGAGATGCTGGAAAACCAGCCTAACCTGATGCTGTTCCAGCAGCCGGTGGATGACTTGCTGATCGAGGGCGACCGTGTCGCCGGCGCCATCACCGCCATCGGCATCACTTTCCGCGCCAAGACCGTGGTGCTGACAGCGGGTACTTTCCTGTCCGGCAAGATCCACGTGGGCCTGGAAAACTATACCGGCGGCCGCGCCGGTGACCAGGCAGCCTCCACACTGGGCGAACGCCTGCGCGAGCTCAGCCTGCCGGTTGGCCGCCTGAAAACCGGCACTCCGCCGCGTATTGATGGTCGCACCATCGACTTTTCGGTCATGGAAGCGCAGCCAGGCGATACGCCGGAGCCGGTGTTTTCCTACCGTGGCAGCCGCGCCATGCACCCAAAACAGCTGCCGTGCTGGATCACGCATACTAACCAGCAGACCCACGACATCATCCGCAGCGGTTTTGACCGCAGCCCGATGTTTACCGGCGTGATCGAAGGCGTGGGCCCGCGCTACTGCCCCTCCATCGAGGACAAGATCAACCGCTTTGCCGACAAGGAAAGCCACCAGATCTTCCTGGAGCCGGAAGGCCTGACCACGCACGAGTACTACCCCAACGGGATCTCCACCAGCCTGCCGTTCGACATCCAGCTGGCCGCCGTGCGTTCCATGCGCGGCCTGGAAAATGCCCATATCCTGCGCCCGGGCTATGCCATCGAGTACGACTACTTCGACCCGCGCGGCCTGAAGTCCACGCTGGAAACCAAGGCTATCCAGGGCTTGTTCTTTGCTGGTCAGATCAACGGCACCACCGGCTACGAAGAAGCCGCCGCGCAAGGCCTGCTGGCCGGCCTGAACGCCGGCTTGTACGCCCGCGAACAGGATGGCTGGTGCCCGCGCCGCGACGAAGCCTACCTGGGCGTGCTGGTGGACGACCTCACCACGTTGGGCGTGTCCGAGCCTTACCGCATGTTTACCAGCCGTGCTGAGTTCCGCCTGCAATTGCGCGAAGACAATGCCGACCTGCGCCTGACCGAAGTTGGCCGCAAGCTGGGCCTGATCGGCGATGCGCAGTGGGACGCTTTCTGCCGCAAACGCGATGCCGTCGAGGCCGAAAAACAGCGCCTTACCAGTACCTGGGTACAGCCAGGCAAGTTGCAGCCGGGTGAAGACGAAGCCATCGTGGGCCAGAAGCTGGCACGCGAATACACGCTGGCCGACCTGCTGCGCCGCCCCAATGTGGCCTACACCGAGCTGATGAAGCTGTCGCTGGCAGGGGAGGGCGTGCAGGACGAGGTGGTGGCCGAGCAAGTGGAAATCCAGATCAAATATCAGGGCTATATCGACCGCCAGAACGAAGAAGTCGCCAAGCGTGAACAGCTGGACGACGTAAAACTGCCACTGGACATCGATTACGCGCTGGTAAAAGGCTTATCGAAAGAAGTGTCGCAAAAGCTGAACCAGCATCGCCCGGAAACGCTGGGGCAAGCCTCGCGCATCCAGGGCATTACGCCAGCCGCCGTAGCCTTGCTGCTGGTACACCTCAAGCGTGGTTTCAGCGAAGCACGCAGCGCAGGTTAAGGGTCTTTTTGTTGCACTGCGCTCCGGGGTAGCGACTTCGGGGCGCATTTGTTTTTGATACCCGTTACAATCGGGTCAACTTACACACCGTATTCCGAACATCATGACGCATCGCGCAGAACTCACCCAGGGCCTGGCCGCTATCGGCCTGGATTTGTCCGACGCACAGATCGACCTGCTGGAAGGCTATCTGGGCCTGCTGGCCAAGTGGAACCAGACCTACAACCTCACCGCCATTCGCGATAAAGACCGCATGGTGAGCTACCACTTGCTGGATAGTCTGACCCTGGTGCCACAGCTGGCCGGCGGCACGCGCATGCTGGACGTGGGCTCGGGTGGCGGTATGCCGGGCATTCCTACCGCGATTGCGCGCCCTGATCTGAAAGTGGTGGTGCTGGACGCTAACCACAAGAAAACCACCTTCCTGCGCCAGGCTGTCATCGAGCTGAAGCTGGATAACGTGGAAGTGATCACCGAGCGCGTAGAAGCCTACCAGCCGGCAGAGAAATTCGATCGTATTACCAGCCGCGCCTTCTCCGAGCTGGCCGAGTTCGTCAAGCTGTCGCGCCACCTGTTGGCCGCAGATGGCCAGTTTGTCGCCATGAAGGGTGTTTACCCGTTTGAAGAAATCGCCCAGCTGCCGGCAGACTTTGCCGTGGCCGAAGTGAAAAAACTGGACGTGCCGGGGCTGGATGCCGAACAGCGCCACCTGGTACGCGTGGTAGCAAAATGACAGCCCGCATTATCGCTGTGGCCAACCAGAAGGGCGGGGTGGGTAAAACCACCACCGTCGTGAATCTGGCGGCCAGCCTGGTAGAGCAGGGCCGGCGCGTACTGATTGTCGACCTTGACCCGCAGGGCAACGCCACCATGGGTAGCGGCATCGACAAGAGTGCTTTGCAAAAGTCGGTGTACCACGTATTGATGGGCGAGCACACCGTAGAAGAAGTACGCCAGCCAGCCAAAGAAGGCGGTTATGACGTGCTGCCGGCCAACCGCGACCTGTCGGCCGCCGAGATCGAACTGGTGCAGGAGCTGGCGCGCGAAGCCCGCCTGAAGAACGCGCTGGAGCTGGTGTCTGGCGAGTACGACTACGTACTGATCGACAGCCCGCCGTCGCTGAACCTGCTCACCCTGAACGGTCTGGTGGCCGCGCAGGGCGTGCTGATTCCGATGGTGTGCGAGTACTACGCGCTGGAAGGGCTGACCGACCTGGTGAACACCCTGCGCAAAGTGCGTGCGGCGGTGAATCCGCGCATTGAAATCATGGGCCTGTTGCGTACCATGTTCGATGCACGCAGCAACCTGTCGCAGCAGGTATCCGAACAGCTGGCGCGCCACTTTGGCGGCAAGGTTTTCGATACTGTCGTGCCGCGTAATATCCGCCTGGCCGAAGCACCCAGCCACGGCTTGCCCGGCATCGTGTATGACCGTGCCGCCCGCGGCTCGCAAGCCTACCTTACCCTAGCGGCCGAACTGATCGCCCGCCTCGAACCGCAAACCGCAAGTACCGAGCATTAATATGGCCAAACTCAAAGGACTCGGGCGTGGCCTGGACGCGCTCCTCTCCACCGTCGAAGCAGACAACGAACGCCTGACCACGCTGCCTGTGCGCAGTATTCGCCCGGGCAAGTACCAGCCGCGCAGCCATATGGATGAAGCTGCACTGGCAGAGTTGGCCGCATCCATCCGCTCGCAGGGGCTGATTCAGCCCATCGTGGTACGTGAAATCGGTTTGGGCGACTACGAACTGATTGCTGGCGAACGCCGCTGGCGTGCCAGCCAGCTGGCCGGGCTCACCGACATCCCGGCGGTGGTGCGCAGTGTGGCCGACCAGTCGGCACTGGCTATGGGCCTGATCGAGAATATCCAGCGCCAGCAGCTGGACCCGCTGGAAGAAGCCAAGGGCATCAAGCGTCTGATTGAGGAGTTCGGCCTCACGCATGAGGCGGCTGCCGATGCGCTGGGCCGCTCGCGTAGTGCCATCAGCAACCTGTTGCGCCTGCTGGCCCTGCCTGCACCGCTGCAAACCATGCTGCACGAAGGTCAGTTGGAAATGGGTCATGCCCGCGCATTGCTGCCGCTGCCGGTGTTGCAGCAAATGGCGCTGGCGCAGGCGGTGGTGGCCGAGCAGCTCTCCGTGCGTGAAGTCGAGCAGCGTGTACAAGCGCTGGCCGAGCCCAAGGTTGGCCGCAAAGCGGCTGTGGCCGCCCCGCGTGACGCCGATATCGAGCGCCTGGCAGGGATGCTGTCGGATAAGCTTGGCATGAGCGTCAGCTTCCGTCATGGCAGCAAGGGTAAGGGCAAGGTCATCATCGATTATGCAAGTCTGGAAGAGCTGGATGGCTTGCTGGAAAAACTGCAAGCAAAATCAAACGGCTGAGCGGCTTGCTGCAATTATCCAGACGACGTGCCGAAGTTGACGCTTTCGTCAGCTCAAGCCTATAATCGACCGATTTTTTAAGTGCCGTACATGACTAATCCGGACGCCAAACGCGTAATTCGACTGCAGGTGAGGCTTACCCTGCTAGCCGTAGTGATCAGCTTGCTGGTTGCTGGCGCGACGATCAATGTTCCGGTGTCGGCACTGATGGGCGGGCTGTGTGCCATCTTGCCGGCACTGGCTTACGTGCACATCGCTGGCGCGGTGCACAGGGTTTCTCCTGCAGAATTGATGCGGGCGCATTACAAGGCGGAAGCAGTCAAGTTTGTGCTGACTCTTTTGTTATTTGGTGGTGCTCTCGCTTTTTTCAAGGATTTGTCGGTGGCGGGTCTGTTTGGCGGCTACATAGCAGCCACTTCCGCTTACTGGTTCGGGCTTCTGATTAAAAATTGAGATAAAGCGATGGCAAGTAACGCAACTGATTACATCAAGCACCACCTGACATTCTGGAACTCTTCGCACGAAGGTGGTTTCTCCAGCCTGCACGTGGACAGCTTCTCTGTTTCCCTGATCCTCGGCTTCCTGTTTGCCGGTGTGTTTGCCTACGTGGCACGCAACGCCAAGCTGGAAAACCCCGGCAAGCTGCAGCTGTTTGTCGAATCCATCGTCGAGATGGTCGACACCCAGGTAAAAGAAATTTTCCACGCCAAGAGCAAAGTCATTGCCCCGCTGGCGCTGACCATCTTCTGCTGGGTGTTCCTGATGAACGCCATGGACATGCTGCCGGTTGACCTGATTCCGATGGCTGCCCAGTGGATCGGCTTCACCTTCTTCGGTGCTGACCCTCACCATGTTTACTTCCGTGTAGTGCCGTCCGCCGACGTGAACGTGACCTTCGGTCTGTCCATTTCCGTGCTGATCTGCATTATCGGTTTCTCCATCTCCGCCAAAGGTCTGGGCGGCTGGATCAAAGAACTGTTTACTGCCCCGTTCCACGCCAGTGGCCCGGTAGGCACCATCCTGCTGGCACCGGCCAACTTTGCCCTGCAAATGGTTGAGCTGCTGGCCAAACCGATTTCGCTGTCTCTGCGTTTGTTCGGCAACATGTACTCCGGCGAGCTGATCTTCATCCTGATCGCGCTGCTTCCGTGGGGTGCTCAGTGGCTGCTCGGCGCACCATGGGCGATCTTCCACATTCTGGTGATCACCCTGCAGGCTTTCGTGTTCATGATGCTGACCATCGTGTACCTGAGCCTGGCAGTAGAGAAGCACTAATTTTTAGCAGTTTTTTCGTACCTTTTCTCAAACCATCCTTGCATTAGTCTTTAGGAGATTTAAATGGAAGCTCTCGTTTCTCAGATCCAGTCGATGACCGCTCTGGCTGCAGCTCTGATCATTGGCCTTGGTGCTATCGGTACCGCTCTGGGCTTCGCCATTCTGGGCGGCAAGTTCCTGGAGTCCTCCGCTCGCCAGCCGGAACTGATCCCAGTTCTGCAAACCAAGCTGTTCATTATCGCTGGTCTGCTGGACGCCATCTCCATGATCGGTGTGGGTGTAGCTATGCTGTACACCTTCAACAACCCGTTCCTGTCTGCAGCTCTGGCTGCCCTGAAAGCTGGCGCTTAATTTTTAAGCGAAAACGGTTGTTGTCGTAACCACACTGGAGGAAAACAAGCGTGGAATTCAACGTAACACTACTGGGCCAGGCGATCACTTTCGCTATCCTGGTATGGTTCACCATGAAGTTTGTTTGGCCTCCGCTTACCAACATGATGGAAGAGCGTGCCAAGCGTATTGCTGATGGCTTGGCCGCTGCAGAACGTGGCAAGCAGGATCTGGAAGCAGCCGAAAAGCGTGTTGCTGACGAACTTCGTCAGGCTAAACAACAAGCTACCGAGCTGATCCTGGCCGCTGAAAAGCGCGCCAACCAGATCGTGGAAGAGGCGAAGGACGCCGCTCGCACCGAAGGTGCCAAGCTGGTAACCGAAGCCAAATCCCAGATCGATCAGGAAGTGTTGCGTGCCAAGGAAGCCCTGCGCGAGCAGGTAGCTGGTCTGGCCGTAGCCGGCGCAGAGAAGATCCTGCGTAAAGAGATCGACGCTGCCAAGCACGCTGATCTGTTAGCCTCCATCAAAGCGGAGTTTTAATTAACTCATGGCAGAACTCATTACCGTAGCAAGGCCCTATGCCGAAGCGGTATACAGCCTTGCCACCGAGCAGCAGTCTCAAGCCAAGTGGTCTGACGCGCTCGCGTGGCTGGCTGCCATGGTGGCGAACCCGGACGTGACGCAAGTCGTCACGAACCCGAAACATACCGCGCAAGAGATTGAGGCGTTGTTTTTGGACGTACTGGGCGACAAGGCGAATGATGACATCAAACAGTTCATCGTTACCCTTATCGAAAACCGTCGTCTGACGCTGCTGCCTGAAATTGCCGAACAGTTTGAAGCCCTCAAGGCCCGCGCCGAAGGTGTGCTGGACGCTCAAGTAGAGTCCGCCTACCCGATGGACGAAAGCCAGCAAGCTGACCTGATCGCCACGCTTACCAAGAAGTACGGCAAAACCGTACGGATTGAAGTGCGTGTTGTCCCCGAGCTGATCGGTGGCCTGCGAGTACTGGTTGGTGACGACGTGATTGATGCGTCGGTGAGCGGCAAGCTGCAGGCAATGGCAGCAAGCCTCAAGAATTAGGAGAGATCATGCAGTTGAACCCCTCTGAAATCAGCGATCTGATCAAGGCGAAGATTCAGAACCTGGCTGAAGGTGCCGAGACCCGTACCAAAGGTACTGTGATCTCCGTTACCGACGGTATCGTTCGTATCCATGGCCTGACAGACGTGATGCAGGGTGAAATGCTCGAGTTCTCGGGCAACACCTTTGGCCTGGCCATGAACCTGGAGCGTGACTCCGTAGGTGCCGTGATCCTGGGCGAGTACGAGCACATCTCCGAAGGTCAGGAAGTTAAATGTACCGGCCGTATTCTGGAAGTGCCGGTAGGTCGTGAGCTGGTTGGCCGCGTGGTAAACGCGCTGGGTCAGCCGATCGATGGCAAAGGCCCGATCAACGCGTCCACAACTTCCCCGATCGAAAAGATTGCTCCGGGCGTTATTGCCCGTCAATCCGTTTCGCAGCCAATGCAAACCGGCCTGAAGTCGATCGACTCCATGGTACCGGTTGGCCGCGGCCAGCGTGAACTGATCATTGGCGACCGTCAGACTGGTAAAACCGCTGTGGCACTGGATGCCATCGTGAACCAGAAAGGCACAGGCGTTGTCTGCATCTACGTAGCCGTAGGTCAGAAAGCGTCCTCCATCGCCAACGTAGTGCGCAAGCTGGAAGAGCACGGCGCAATGGGTCACACCATTGTGGTTGCTGCGACTGCTTCCGAAGCGGCTGCACTGCAGTTCATCGCGCCGTACTCCGGCTGCGCTATGGGCGAATTCTTCC
Source organism: Vogesella sp. XCS3 (assembly GCF_020616155.1). Classification (NCBI taxonomy): domain Bacteria; kingdom Pseudomonadati; phylum Pseudomonadota; class Betaproteobacteria; order Neisseriales; family Chromobacteriaceae; genus Vogesella; species Vogesella sp. XCS3. The sequence continues at coordinate 2,993,458 of NZ_CP085530.1, forward strand.
GCGATATCGGTGAAGATGCACTGATCGTTTATGACGATCTGTCCAAACAAGCCGTAGCCTACCGTCAGATCTCCCTGCTGCTGCGCCGCCCACCGGGCCGCGAAGCTTACCCGGGCGACGTTTTCTACCTGCACTCCCGTCTGCTGGAACGCGCTTCCCGCATCAACGAAGACGAAGTAGAAAAACTGACTGGCGGCGCTGTTAAAGGCAAAACCGGTTCGCTGACTGCTCTGCCAATCATCGAAACCCAAGCTGGCGACGTTTCCGCTTTCGTTCCGACCAACGTAATTTCCATTACCGACGGTCAGATCTTCCTGGAAACCGACCTGTTCAACGCTGGTATCCGTCCTGCTATTAACGCAGGTATTTCGGTATCCCGCGTGGGTGGCGCTGCTCAAACCAAGGTCATCAAGAAACTGGGCGGTGGTATCCGTCTGGCTCTGGCCCAGTACCGCGAACTGGCTGCGTTCTCGCAGTTTGCTTCCGATCTGGACGAGGCGACCCGCAAGCAGCTGCAACACGGTGAAGTGGTTACCGAGCTGATGAAGCAGAAACAGTTCTCGACCCTGTCTACCGCCGAAATGGCGCTGACTCTGTGGTCCGTGAACAAGGGTTACTACGAAGACGTACCGGTTAAGAAAGCCCTGGCTTTCGAAGCAGCGTTCCTGGCTTACGTTCGCGCTAATCACGCAGACGTGCTGACCGCTACCGACGCTTCCGGTGATCTGTCTGCCGACAACGAAAAAGTACTGGCCAAGGCGATCGAATCGTTCAAGGCTGGCTACAGCTTCTAATCTGGGTCTTTCGGATACCTCGAGTTAAAGAAAGGTTCAGGATATGGCAGTCGGTAAAGAGATTCTCACCAAGATCCGAAGCGTGCAAAACACGCAGAAGATCACCCGCGCTATGCAAATGGTGTCGACCTCCAAGATGCGCAAAACGCAAGAGCGTATGCGCGCTGCCCGTCCTTACGCCGAGAAGGTGCGTGCTGTTATGGCGCACCTGGCTTCGGCCAATACGGATCTGGAGCACCCACTGCTTGCCCGTCGCAGCGAAATCAAGCGCGCAGGCATTATTGTGGTTACCTCGGACAAGGGCTTGTGCGGTGGCTTGAACGCCAACGTTCTCAAGCGCTTCTACGCCAAGGTAAACACGCTGCAAGAGCAAGGCGTTGAAATTCAAGCCTGCGCTCTGGGCCAGAAAGGCCTGGCAGCCTGCCAGCGTGCCAAGCTGAACGTTGTGGCAAGTGCGGTTCATCTGGGCGATGTGCCCAAGATGGAAAAACTGATCGGCCCGCTTACAGTGCTGTTGAAACAGTACGCTGAAGGCGAACTGGATGCGGTTTACATCGTGTACTCCCGCTTCATCAATACGATGAAACAGGAGCCGGCGCTGGAACAGTTGCTGCCTCTGACCGAAGAGCACATGGTTGTCGAGCACGCCCACTCGTGGGATTACGTGTACGAGCCAAGTGCACCGGAAGTCATGGAGTTCCTGGTGAAGCGTTACCTGGAATCTGTCGTGTATCAGGCTGTGGCCGAAAACATGGCGTCCGAACAAGCTGCCCGTATGGTAGCGATGAAGGCCGCAACAGATAACGCCGGTAATGCCATCAAGCAACTGCGCCTTGTGTACAACAAGTCGCGTCAGGCAGCGATTACCAAAGAACTGTCTGAAATCGTGTCTGGTGCCGCTGCGGTATAACCGTCGCAGGACTGTAAAAGTTTATTGAGTTAGGAACCGATAATGAGCCAAGGCAAAATCGTACAAATCATTGGCCCGGTGGTTGACGTGGAATTCCCGCGCGACGCCATGCCAAAGATTTATGATGCCCTGAAGCTGGTTGACGCAGAACTGACGCTTGAAGTCCAGCAACAGCTGGGCGACGGCGTAGTGCGCACCATTGCTATGGGTAGCTCTGACGGCCTGAAGCGTGGCATGGCGATTACCAATACCGGTGCACCGATTTCGGTACCGGTTGGCGCTGCCACCCTGGGTCGTATCATGGACGTACTGGGTAGCCCGGTGGATGAAGCCGGCCCAGTTGCGTCTGAACACGTTCGCGCCATTCACCAGGCTGCGCCGAAGTTTGACGAACTGTCCTCCGCTACCGAACTGCTGGAAACAGGCATCAAGGTTATTGACCTGCTGTGCCCGTTCGCCAAAGGCGGTAAAGTGGGCCTGTTCGGTGGTGCCGGTGTGGGCAAGACCGTAAACATGATGGAACTGATCAACAACATCGCTAAAGCTCACTCGGGTCTGTCCGTGTTTGCCGGTGTTGGTGAACGTACCCGTGAAGGTAACGACTTCTATCACGAGATGAAAGAGTCGAACGTTCTGGATAAAGTTGCCATGGTTTACGGCCAGATGAACGAGCCACCGGGCAACCGTCTGCGCGTAGCGCTGACCGGTCTGACCATGGCCGAGCATTTCCGTGACGAAAAAGACGAAAACGGCAAAGGCCGCGACGTTCTGTTCTTCGTGGACAACATCTACCGTTACACCCTGGCCGGTACCGAAGTATCCGCACTGCTGGGCCGTATGCCTTCCGCAGTGGGTTACCAGCCTACCCTGGCCGAAGAGATGGGCCGTCTGCAAGAGCGTATTACTTCGACCAAGGATGGTTCCATTACTTCCATCCAGGCCGTATACGTACCTGCCGATGACTTGACTGACCCGTCCCCGGCCACCACTTTTGCTCACTTGGATGCAACCGTGGTTCTGTCGCGTGATATCGCATCGCTGGGTATCTACCCTGCGGTAGATCCGCTGGACTCCACTTCCCGCCAGCTGGATCCGCTGGTGGTAGGCGACGAGCACTACTCCGTTGCCCGCGGTGTTCAGACCACGCTGCAGAAGTACAAGGAACTGCGTGACATTATCGCGATTCTGGGTATGGACGAACTGTCTGAAGAAGACAAACTCGTTGTATACCGCGCGCGTAAGATCCAGCGTTTCCTGTCCCAGCCGTTCCACGTAGCTGAAGTATTTACCGGTTCCCCGGGCAAATACGTTCCGCTGAAGGAAACGATCAAGGGCTTCAAGGCAATTCTCAGCGGCGAATACGACCACCTGCCAGAACAAGCGTTCTACATGGTAGGCGGTATCGACGAAGCTGCCGAAAAAGCCAAGACCCTGTAATCAAGGAGACGGCTCATGGCCAAGATGCATGTGGAAGTGGTCAGCACTGAACAGCTCATCTATTCCGGCGAAGCGGAGTTCCTCGTGGCTCCGGCGCAGGAAGGCGAGATCGGTGTTTACCCACGTCACGTGCCGCTTCTGACCCGTATCAAGCCTGGTGTACTGCGTTTGACAGTGCCAGGTTCCAAGGACGAGGTACTGGTGGCGGTGTCGGGTGGCATGATGGAAGTGCAACCGACCCACATCACCGTTCTGGCTGATACGGCGATCCGCGGTGAGGATCTGGATGAAGCTCGCGCCAACGAGGCCAAACGTGCCGCTGAGGATGCCCTCAAGCACGCTTCCGACGACCTGGATACGGCAAAAGCCCACGCAGCCCTGGCTGCAGCGATTGCCCAGCTCAAGGCGCTGGAATACCTCCGCAAGCGCGTGCACTAAGCGCACGACAGTGCGATGCAAGCTACAGGCTGCCACGAAAGTGGCAGCCTTTTTCATGCCCGCTTTAGGGCATAATAGTGACCTATCCAATACGAATTTCCGGGCATTTTGATTATGGAATCTCTCAGCGTTGTCATCCTGGCTGCCGGCAAAGGCAAGCGTATGTATTCGGCCATGCCCAAGGTATTGCACCCCATCGGCGGCCAACCCATGCTGGCCCGTGTCATCAGCACCGCTCGCCAGCTGCAGCCGGCCAAGATGGTAGTGGTGTACGGCCACGGCGGTGACCAGGTGCGCGAACAGATCCGTGATGAAGACGTAGCCTGGGCACTGCAGGCCGAACAGCTGGGCACCGGGCACGCGCTGAAAATGGCCCTGTCGCAGCTGCCCAAGGTTGGCCGCACCCTGGTGCTGTACGGCGACGTACCGCTCACCACGGTAGAAACCCTGCAGAAGCTGCTGGCTGCCGCACAAAATGGCATGAGCCTGCTGACCGACGTACTGGCCGACGCCAGCGGTTACGGCCGTATCGTGCGCAATGCGGCCGGCGAGATCGTGGCCATTGTCGAAGACAAAGACTGCAATGCCGAACAGAAAGCCATCCGTGAAATCAACACCGGCATGATGGTGCTGCCCAACGCCAAGCTGGAAGGCTGGCTGGGCGAGCTGCGCAATGGCAACGCGCAGGGCGAGTACTACCTGACCGACGTGATCGAGCTGGCTGTACGCGACGGCATCGCCGTGCCGGGTGTTACCGTAGCAGCCTGCTGGGAAGCCGCTGGCGTCAACAACAAGGTGCAGCTGGCCGAGCTGGAACGCCAGCTGCAGCAAAACCAGGCGCGCGCACTGCTGACTGCCGGCGTGATGCTGGCGGACCCAGCCCGTATCGATATCCGCGGCCAACTGCAGCATGGCATGGACGTCAGCATCGATGTTGGCTGCGTGTTCGAAGGCCAGGTCACCTTGGGCGATAACGTCGAGATTGGCGCCTACTGTGTGCTGAAAAACGTGCGTATTGCCGCCGGTACCCGCATCGCCCCGTACTCGCACCTGGAAGACGCCGTGGTGGGCGAAGCCTGCCGCATCGGCCCGTACGCCCGCCTGCGCCCGGGCGCAGAGTTGGCCGCACACGTACACGTGGGCAACTTTGTCGAGATCAAGAAGGCCACCGTGGGCGAAGGCTCCAAGGTGAACCACCTTACCTACATCGGCGATGCGCAGATCGGCAGCAAGGTCAACGTGGGTGCCGGCTCGGTAACCTGCAACTACGATGGCGTGAACAAGTTCAAGACCGTTATCGGCGATAACGTGTTTGTCGGCTCCGGCACCCTGATGGTGGCGCCGGTGACGCTGGAAGAAGGGGCCACCATTGGTGCTGGTTCTGTGCTGACTAAAACCGCACCCGCCGGCCAGCTTACCGTCGCCCGCGCCAAGCAGCTGACCGTGCCAGGCTGGCAGCGCCCGCAAAAGCTGAAATAAGCTGCTTTGCTGTACCCAACCCACACCGCCAGCGGCCCGCGCCCTGGCGGTTTTTCATGGCGCTGGCAGTAGCGCATGCTTCACTTGTCATGGGCTATACCTGCTGCTAATATTTCGAAAAACTTACGAACCGAAATATTTTAATGACCAAACGTAACACCCAGCAGCGTCGCCACGCCATCGTGGCCCTGGTACAAGAGCGGGGTGAAGTGAGTGTTGAAGACCTTACCCAGCGCTTCGCCACCTCGGAAGTTACGATCCGGAAAGACCTGGCCTTGCTGGAAACAGGCGGCCTGCTACTGCGCCGTTACGGTGGTGCTGTATCCTTGCCCACCGAAATGGTGGCCGAAAGCGACCCGGTAAAAGTTTCGGAACGAAAGCTGGCCATCGCCCGCGCCGCCGCCGAGCGCATCCGCGACCACAACCGCGTGATTATCGACAGCGGCACCACCACGCGCGCCATTATCCCCTTGCTGGGTAACAAGCGCGGGCTGATCGTGATGACCAATTCGCTGAACGTAGCCGGTAGCCTGCGCGAGCTGGAAAACGAACCCACGCTGCTGATGACCGGCGGCACCTGGGATCCGCATTCCGAGTCGTTCCAGGGCCAGATCGCCGAGCAGGTGCTGCGTTCTTACGACTTCGATCAGCTGTTCATCGGCGCCGATGGCATCGACCTGGCGCGTGGCACCACCACCTTTAACGAGCTGGTGGGCCTGTCGCGGGTGATGGCCGAAGTGTCGCGCGAAGTAGTGGTGATGGTGGAGTCCGACAAGATCGGCCGCCGTATTCCCAACCTGGAGCTGCCGTGGGCACGCATCCAGACCCTGATCACCGACGACGCCCTGGCAACCGAAGCCAGGGAAACGATCCGGGCCAAAGGCGTGACGCTGATCTGCGCGCCCTTTACCCATTCATAATTCAAGGAGAAGTGTATGTGCGGCATCGTAGGCGCTATTGCGCGTCGTAATATTGTTCCCGTGCTGGTAGAAGGCCTGAAGCGCCTGGAATACCGTGGTTACGACTCGTCCGGCATCGCCGTGCACGTGGGCAGCGACATCACCCGCGTGCGCCGGGTTGGCCGCGTGGCCGAAATGGAAGCGGCCGCACAAGCCGACCAGGTGCAGGGCGAGCTGGGCATCGGCCACACCCGCTGGGCTACCCACGGCGGCGTTACCGAGTACAACGCCCACCCGCACGTGTCGCACGGCCTGATCGCTGTGGTGCATAACGGCATCATCGAAAACCACGAAGAAAAACGCGAAGCGCTGAAGGCCGCCGGCTACGTGTTCGAATCGCAGACCGACACCGAAGTCATCGCCCACCTGGTACACCAGTACTACGTGGCAGAAAAAGACCTGTTCCGTGCCGTACACCGCGCCACCCGCGAGCTCACCGGCGCCTATGCCATCGGCGTCATCGCGCTGGACCGCCCCGACGAACTGGTGTGCGCGCGCATGGGCTGCCCGCTGCTGGTGGGCCTGGGAGAAGGCGAAAACTTCATCGCCTCCGACGTTTCCGCCGTGCTGTCGGCCACCCGTCGCGTCATCTTCCTGGAAGAGGGCGACATCGGCCACCTCACCCGCGACAGCGTGAAGCTGATCGACAAAGACGACCAGCCGGTAGAACGCAAAGTGCACGTGTCCGACGTGTCGCTGGCGTCGCTGGAGCTGGGCCCGTACAGCCACTTCATGCAGAAAGAAATCCACGAACAGCCCAAAGCCCTGTCCGACACCATCGAAGTGGTGCTGGACGACGGCTTCGTGCCCGAGCTGTTCGGCCCCGCTGCGGCCAACGTACTGCCGCAACTGAGCGGCGTTAAGATACTGGCCTGCGGCACCAGCTACTACGCCGGCCTCACCGCCAAATACTGGATCGAAAGCATCGCCGGTGTGGTGTGCGACGTGGAAATCGCCAGCGAGTACCGCTACCGCGACGCTTACGCCGACCCGAATCACCTAGTGGTGACCATCTCGCAGTCCGGCGAAACGCTGGACACCATGGAAGCGCTGAAATACGCCAAGAGCCTGGGCCACCAGCACGCGCTGTCCATCTGCAACGTACGCGAATCCGCCATCCCGCGCGCGTCCGAACTGGTGTTCTACACCCGCGCCGGCGCCGAAATCGGCGTGGCCTCCACCAAAGCCTTCACCACCCAGCTGGTCAGCCTGTTTGCGCTGGCGGTTACGCTGGGCAAGGTACGCGGCCGCGTCAGTGCCGAGCAAGAGGCACAATACCTGGACGAGCTGCGCCACCTGCCGGGCAGCGTGCAGCACGCGCTGAACCTGGAGCCGCAGATCAAGGCCTGGAGCAGCCAGTTTGCCGCCAAGAACGACGCGCTGTTCCTCGGCCGTGGCCTGCATTACCCCATCGCGCTGGAAGGCGCGCTGAAGCTGAAGGAAATTTCCTACATCCACGCCGAAGCCTACCCGGCCGGCGAACTGAAGCACGGCCCGCTGGCGCTGGTGGACGAAAACATGCCGGTCGTGGTGATTGCACCCAACGACGTGCTGCTGGAAAAAGTGAAATCCAATATGCAGGAAGTACGCGCCCGTGGCGGCGAACTGTTCGTGTTTGCCGACGCCGACAGCCACTTTGTCGATTCCGACGGCGTACACGTCATCCGCACCCCACGCCACGTGGGTGTGCTCAGCCCCATCGTGCACTCCATCCCGGTGCAGATCCTGGCCTACCACGTCGCGCTGGCGCGTGGCACCGACGTGGACAAACCTCGCAACCTGGCCAAATCGGTCACCGTGGAATAAGGTTGGCCGCAGGCAGCATCACGCTGCCGCACCAACAGTAAAGGGGCCTTGGGCCCCTTTTTTCATACCTGCTGCTGCCACCCATGCCCCGTCGCCACATAAGGCATTGCCGCTTTTAGCGGGCCCGGATAAGGCGCAGCTGCATCCGGGGAACGGCAGGTTATCCAAGGGTGGCCGCATCCTGTCGGATGACCAAGTAACAACACCAAGACAATCACGCTCGCATGCGCCGTTGGCTTATCCGGGTTACGGGCTGACCTGATGTGTCGTTCGCATACCGGGCTGGACCCAGATGCGAGCGGCAGGCTGTACCTACCGTAGCTATTCGTATACTCTTGGCATTTTTAATGGTTGCAGGGCGTCATCTTTATATATTGGGATTTAGCCGGAGAGCGGATAAAACGGGCTTTGTTGCACAAATCAGTGCTTGCGTCCGTCCGGTAGAATGACCGCATGAGCAAGCCCCTTCCTCCCAAGTACCAAACCATCAACTGGCAGTCATACAACCAGTCCCTCAAGCAACGAGGGCAGCTCCTTCTCTGGCTCGACAAAGGCATGAACTGGTTGGCACCGGCTACCGGCAGGCGGGGACGGCAGCTAACTTTTTCTGATGCTGCCATCCAGTTCTGTCTCACCATCAAATGCCTCTTTGGCCTGGCGCTACGGCAAGCCACAGGTATGGTCGAAAGTATGTTGCGCCTGGCTGGCCTTGACTGGGCCGTCCCCGACTTCAGCACGCTTTCCCGCCGCCAGAAAGACCTGCAAGTCCGCATCCCGGTACAGAAAAAGCAAGGTTGTCTGCATCTCTTGGTGGATAGCACCGGCATCAAGATGATGGGTGAAGGCGAGTGGAAGGTGAAAAAGCATGGCGCTGATTACCGCCGCCAATGGCGCAAGCTGCATCTGGGCATAGATGCGCAAACGCTGGAAATCCGGGCAATGGAAGTGACCGACAATCGCACTGGAGATGCCACGATGCTGCCAGAGCTGCTATCGCAAATTCCGGCGGGAGAGGGACTGGTAACCGTCACCACGGATGGGGCGTACGACACACGCCTATGTTACGCAGCGATTGCAGAGCGTGGGGCGGCAGCCATCATTCCCCCACGTCGAAATGGCCAATTCTGGAAAGGGAATTTACGGGGCAATCAGGCTCGCAATGAGTCGCTACGAGCGGTGAAGTATCTGGGGCGCGCGCTCTGGAAAAAGTGGAGTGGCTACCATCGCCGCAGCTTGGTCGAAACGAAGATGCACTGTTTCAAATTGCTGGCAGATCGGGTTAAGTCACGGGACTTTGACCGGCAAGTAGCGGAGCTTCAAATCTGTGCAGCGATTCTGAATCGCTTCACAGCACTGGGCACGCCGCAAACGGTCCGTATGGGATAAATCCGTCTGGGGATTGGGGTAGTTCGACCTACGGCTGATTTGTGCAACAAAGCCGCCCGAATGGGATGTGCGGTTTGATAACCGGGTTCGGGGGTACCTGTTCTTTAGAGATGGTGAGTTGACATTTGTTGAGTGAACGTCCGATCGTTAACGTACAGCCAGTAACCCGTTTAAGGCGCAGCCGTATCCGGAGAATAGCCAGTTACCCAAGCTTGGCCGCATTCGGTGGGTGGCAAGGCGACCGCGCCGTAGCGCGCTCCCACACCCTCGAATGAGCTGTTGGCTTATCCAGGTTACAGGCAGTGTCCTTTCACATTGGCAGCGTTAATGATTTGTAAAAAGGCGGAAAACTTGTTTATGGTGCTGCGGTATGGACGCATAGAGTCAAGTATTGAATCGCTGGCTTTCCTGGGTAGCGCGTCAGCGCTACACCCGACCCCGCAAGGAGATTTCTCATGGTGACAGCATCGCATGCCCTTTTACTTGCTGCCGTGCTGTGCATCGTGGCGGCAGCACTACATTTTGCCTGCCTTATCTGGGGGGCTGCAGGCTACCGGCTTCTTGGTGCCGGCGATAAGGTTGCGGCGGCGGTGGCGGCGGGTGACCGGCGGCCGCATCTTTCCGCCATTGTTGTTGGCTGCATTTTGCTGGTTTGGGCCATATACGCCATGGCGGGGGCGGGGTGGCTTCCGGTTATGCCATTGATGCGACCGGTGCTCTTTCTTATTTCAGGCGTACTGCTTGCCCGTGCGCTGTTGTTTCCACTTTTGCGCCCCATGTTCCCCGGGAACAGTATGCAGTTCTGGTTAATTTCTTCCGGTGTGATTGGCGTACTGGGCCTGCTGTTCTTGATTGGCGCATACCAGATGGGCCAGCCATGAAGCCTGGTTGGCCGTAGAAAGACAATTCGTGGCGGGTCTTGTATCGTGCATGTGGCATGTGAGACGCCGTAGTGAATGCGTCACCGCCAGACACCCCAATTTGCGAAGGACCCGCCCAAAGAGGGATAATGCCCCTTTTGCCTGTAAGGCAAACCCGAAAGGAATAGCATGAGCGCCCTACCAAACTGCCCGGCCTGTCAGTCCGAATTTACCTACGAAGACGGCAGCCTCTACGTTTGCCCGGAGTGCGCACACGAGTGGTCCAAAGACGGCGCCGCCGCCGTGGAAGCTGAAGAAACCCGCGTGGTACGCGACGCCAACGGCAACCTGCTGCAAGACGGCGACAGCGTAACCGTGATCAAGGACCTGAAAGTAAAAGGCAGCTCGCTGGTAGTGAAAGTGGGCACCAAGGTGAAGAACATCCGTCTGGTAGATGGCGACCACGACATCGATTGCAAGATCGACGGCATCGGCCAGATGGGCCTGAAGTCGGAGTTCGTGAAGAAAGCCTGATAGCGCTGCGGCCAACCGGTCCCGCTACGCAAAAGCCCGCTGGCACTGCCAGCGGGCTTTGTCTTTGTCAGGCTGGCACGAGCGCTTAATGACCCAGCGGCATCACCATCTCGTGCCACTGCATGCCGCCGTGCAGCGAGGCCGACGGCCGCACGTACTGGTAGCCCAGGTGCGTGTACAGCGCCACGTGCTGCGGTTTGCACATCAGGTGGATGGCCTGCTTGCCGGCCGCCTGCATGCGCTGCACAAAGCTGCGCATCAGTAGCCCGGCGTAGCCGCGGCCCTGGCAGGCCGGGTCCACCACGACGGACATGATCACCACATTGGCCGCCGCCGGGTCGTGGCCGATCAGCTCCTTGAACGCTTCGTCGGCCATTTCCACCTGGTGCGCGCAGCCGCTGTTGATGAAGCCGACCAGCTCGCCATCGCATTCCAGCACCAGAAAACCGGCCGGGTACTGCGCAATGCGCAGTGCGATTTTCTCTGCGGTGGCAGCTTCGTCGCCTTCGTAGGCGCCGATTTCGATGGCGTAACAGCGGGCGGCGTCGCGGGGCTCGGCTTGGCGCAGGGTCAGTTGCGGATTCGTTGTGGTCATGGCGTTAATCCATCAGCTGGCGGTACAGGTAGACCAGCACCCGCGCCAGTTCTTCGGCAGTTTGCGCCTGGCCGGTGTTACCGCCGTGGCCGCCGCCTTCGGTTTCAAACAGCAGCGCGTCGTGGCCCAGCGCCTGCAGGCGCGCCACCATCTTGCGCGCGTGCGCCGGGTGTACGCGGTCGTCCTTGCTGCTGGTGGTAAACAGCGCCAGCGGGTAGGCGGTGTCGCCACGCACGTGGTGGTAGGGCGAGTAGGCCGCCAGCGCGGCGCGCTCGGCGGGGTCGTCCGGGTCGCCGTACTCGTCCACCCAGCTGGCGCCGGCCAGCAGCTGCGTGTAGCGCAGCATGTCCAGCAGCGGCACCTCGCACACTACAGCGTTAAACAGCTCGGGGCGCTGCGTAAGGCAGGCGCCTACCAGCAGGCCGCCGTTGCTGCCGCCTTCGATGCCCAGCCGGCGCGGGCGGGTGATGCCGCGCGCGATCAGGTCTTCGGCTACCGCGATGAAGTCGTCAAAGCTCACCTGGCGGTTCACGCCCTGTGCTGCCTGGTGCCAGGCCGGGCCGAACTCGCCGCCGCCGCGGATGTTGGCCACCGCAAACACGCCGCCTTTTTCCAGCCATTGCGGGCCGAAGTTGTCCATGTAGTAGGGCATCATCGGCACCTCGAAACCGCCGTAGCCGTACAGCAGCGTCGGCGCGTTGCCGTCCTGCGCCAGCCCGGCACGGTGCACCACAAAGTAGGGGATGGCGGTGCCGTCCGGCGCGCTGGCGTGGTACTGGGTGGCGACGTAGCCGCTGGCGTCAAACGCGGCCGGTTGCTGGCGCAGCACCTCGGGCTGGCCGCCGGCTAGCAGGTCCAGCCGGTACAGGCCGGCGGGGGTGAGGAAGTCGCTGTAGCTGTAGTACAGCAGGTTGCTGTGCCACGGCTGGTCGGCAAACTCGATCACGCCGCCCTGCGGCAGCGGGTTGGCGTGCGGCTGCCAGTGGCCGTCGGCCCAGCGCAGCGTATCGAGCCGGCTTTTGACGTTGTCGATGACGATGATGGCCAGCAGATCCAGCGTGGCTTCTACCATTTCTACCGACTGGCGCGTGCCAGGCACAAATAGCGGCTGGATGCGGCCAAGCTGGCCGCTGTCGGCGGCGCAGGCCACGGCCAGCAGGCTACCCGTGATGTAGTGCTGGCCGGCAAAGTGCCAGTCTTCCGCCAGTTTGACGATCAGGTCGCCGTGGCTGTAGGCCTCGATTTCGGCACGCGGCGGCAACGGTAGCGCGATCAGGCGATCGCCACTCAATAGGTAATAGGTCTTGCTGTAAAAGCTCTGCGAGGCCTCGATGACGTCGAACGCGGTAATGGCGCCGGGTGCCAGCGGGTTGGCCGCATCCAGAAAGCGCCACGCGGCCACCATCATCGCGTCTTCGTCCAGCTGCAGCAGCGGCTGCGCGTCGGCCCAGCTTTGGCCGCGTTGCAGCAGCCACACTTCGCGCGGGTAGCCGGCGCGGGTGAGCTGGCTGTCGTCCCAGGCCGGGCACACGAACACGCTGTCCAGGTCGCGCCAGGCGATGTGGTTCTTGCCGTAGGGGAAGGCAAAGCCACCAGCCACGAAGGCGCCGTTGGCCAGGTCGAATTCGCGGCTGACGGTGGCATCGCTGCCGCCGGGGGTAAGGCTAAGCAGCACGCGCGTGGGCTGCAGCGTGTAGTGCGATACGCCGTCCAGGTACCAGTCCACGTCTTCGTCGGCGGCCAGCTGGTCGATGTCGATCACCGTTTGCCATGCCTGTTCGTTGGCGCGGTAGCTGTCCAGCGTGGTGCGGCGGTAGACGCCGCGCGGGTGGGCATCGTCCTGATGGAAGTTGTACAGCCAGCCATCGTGCTCGGCAAAAAACGGAATCTGCCGCGTGTCGCGCAGGTTGGCCAGAATGCTGGCTTGCAAATCGGCAAAGCGCGGGTCTGTGTCCAGCCGCGCACGCGTCGTGGCGTTCTGGGCGGCTACCCAGTCCAGGGCGGCGGCGTCGTCCAGGCTTTCCAGCCAGGCAAAATTATCGGTGTGAGTGGTCATCGGGGGCAGGGCAAAAGGTTGGCCGCAAGGCAGCAATGGGCGGATTGTGCGGCAGTTTGCACGGCCAGGGAAGCGGGCGGTACGCCGGGCCGCGCGGTGCGGGCACGCAGCTGGCATAATGCAGGCATCCCTGCTGCTACCGGAGCTTGCCATGCAGAAAACCGCCCTGATACTGGCCACCTTGCTGGCCGCCAGCCCGCTATGGGCCAAGCCTGTTACCGCCCGCCAGGCGGCCACGTGCAAGACACAGGCCAGCTGTGCCTATTTTGGCGATGTGTATAGCGGCGACCGTGCCTTTCGCACCGCCGTGCAGGCCGTGTTCCGCGGCAGCGGCAACAAGGCCCCCGCCTGGGTGGCTGCGGGGGTGATGTCGCCGCTACTGCCGATACAGCAAGGGCGCGAGCTCTACCTGCGCGGCAGCGTGTGCCAGCCGCACAACTGCCCGCATCAGCTGTGGGTGCTCTACCAGCCGCGCCGCCAGCAACTGGTGGCGCGCTACACCCGTGAAGACGGCAGCGAGGTGTGGCTAGGCCGCCCGTCTGCCGCACAAAAAGCGCTGCTGCAAGACGAAAACGACCCCGCCTCGCCACTGGCCGGCAAGCTCACCGACAGCACACCGCTGCCGCTGGTGTTGCCGTAAGCGCTAGCCAGGGTTGGCCGCCAGCGCGGCCTTCAGGTAGTCGATCCACAAGCGCATGGCCTGCGGCAGGTGGCGGCCGCTGGGGTAGTACAGGTACAGCCCAGGCATGGCAGGGCACCAGTCGGCCAGGATGCGCGTCACCCGGCCGTCGGCCATCGCCGCCGCGGCGTAGCCTTCAAAAACCAGCGCAATGCCCAGCCCGGCGGCAGCGGCTTCCACCATCAGCGGTTGCTCCCCCAGCGTCAGTTGCCCTTGCGGCTGTACTGTCAGCGCCTCGCCATCCTTGGCCAGCTCCCACGCGTATAGTGGCCCGTTGCCGAAACGGTGGCGGATGCCGGCGTGCCGCGCCAGCTCGGCCGGGTGCTGTGGCGTGCCGTGTTGCGCCAGGTAGCCGGGGCTGGCGATGACGGCAAAGCGCATCGGCGGCCCCACCGGCACTGCCACCATGTCGGCAGCCAGCGTTTCGCCAAAGCGCATGCCGGCGTCGAAACCCGCACCGACGATATCCACCAGCGTGTCATCGCATACCACGTCCAGCTGAATACCCGGGTAGCGCTGCAGAAAGCCCGGCAACAGCGGCATCAGCAGCAAGTAGGCCGCAGTGCGCGGCACGTTCAGCCGCAGCAGGCCTTGTGGCTGGGCACGATAGTCGTTGACCGCCTCCAGCGCGCTGTCGATCTGCCCCAGCGCCGGCCCCAGCCGCGCCAGTAGCGCTTCGCCGGCCTCGGTGGCGGTAACGCTGCGCGTGGTGCGGTGTAGCAGCCGCACCTGCAGCCGCGCCTCCAGCTGGCGCAAGCTGTGGCTAAGCGCCGACGCGCTGACGCCCAGCTCCAGCGCTGCAGCGCGAAAACTGCGGTGGCGTGCCACGCAGGCAAAGGCGTACAGCTCGTTTAGCGGTGGTGTCATTGGTGAATTTTGCTCAGCAAAGCAAGAAAGATAGCCTGGATTGTAGCGGGTAATGCCTTGCCTTACGCTGTCAGCATGGCTACAGCCACCCCGGTTGGGCCCTGTCTGCAAGGGAATGCACGATGACCACCCCCACTCTCCCCATCGCCAGCACACTGGCGGGTAAAACCTTCTGGCTGAGCGGTGCGGCCTCCGGCATTGGCGCCGCTACCGCCCGTGCGCTGGGCGCCGCCGGCGCCAACGTGCTGTTGGCCGCACGCGACGCCGAACAGGCCGCGCTAGTAGCGCGCGATATCGAAGCCGCCGGTGGTCGCGCCCTGTTTCACCGTACCGACGTGCTGCGCGAAGCCGATATCGCCGCCTCGGTAGACGCGGCGGTGCGCCACTTCGGCCGCCTGGACGGCGCCTTCAACAACGCCGGCTGGTTGTGCCCGCCTGCGCCGCTGCACCTGCAGGACGACCACGCGCTACAGATGAGCCTGGACAGCAATGTACGCAGCGTGTTCTGGGCCATGCGCCACCAGATCGCCGCGCTGCTGGCCAGCGGCGGCGCCATCGTCAACAATGTGTCGATTGCCGGCCAGGTGGGCTTTGGCGGCATCAGCCCGTACGTGGTGAGCAAGCACGCGCTGCTGGGCCTCACTCGCACCGCCGCGCTGGAGTACTACGGCCAGGGTATCCGCATCAACAGCGTCAGCCCCGGCGTGGTGGCCAGCCGCATGTCGGCGCAGGGTTTTGGCGATGCAGCCAGCCGTGAGGCGTTTACCGCCACCACCCCGGCTGGCCGCGACGGCCAGCCACACGAAATCGCCGCTGCCGTGCTGTTCTTGCTGTCCGATGCAGCCAGCTTTGCCAGTGGCCACAACCTGGTGCTGGACGGCGGTTACACCGTTGCCTGAGGAGCCCGCCATGACCCCGTATACCCTGATCGCTCGCCTGGGCCTGTGCGACGGTGTGGCCGTCGAGGACGCCCGCCTGGCGCTGCAGCAGCTATGCTGGCACACCCGGCGCGAGCCCGGTTGCCTGCGTTTCGAGCCACTGCAGCAAACCGATGACACCGCCGGCTTCTGGCTGCTGGAAAGCTTTCGCGACGCCGACGCCTTTGCCGCCCACCACGCCGCTGCGCATACCGTGGCCTACCAGGCGCGCGGCCTTACCCGGCTGCTGCAACACTGGCCGTTGGCCACGCTGCCGCCGCTGGCGCCCGCGCAGCCGGATGACGGCGCCACCCGCTACGCGCGGGGCCTGGCGCGGCTGGCGCAGGTGGATGGCGAAGCCGGCCAGCGCGTCATCGATGCATTGCAAGGCGTGGCCCCGGCGTTGGCCGCGTACACCATCGCCTTTCCGTTTGGCGAGGTATACCAGGACGAAGTGCTGACGCTGAAGGAGCGCGAGATCGCCACCATCGCGGCGCTGGCTGCGCTGGGCTATGCCACACCGCAGTTGAAGGTGCATTTGCACGGTGCGCTGAACGTAGGCTGCAGCCGCGACGAGGTCATCGCGGTGCTGACGCAGATGGCGGTATACGCCGGCTTCCCGGCGGCCATCAACGCGGTACTGGCGGCAAAAGAGGTATTTGCCGAACGCGACGCGGCGTAAGGCGGCGGCCAAGCTTGCAGGCTTGGCCGCGTGTCTAGCCGTACACCTTCCAGAAAAACGCGGCGGTGAGTACGCTGCCCAGCGCCACTACCACCCGCTTTAGCCACAGCGCCGGCAGGCGGCGGGCGAGGCGGGCGCCGGCCACGCCGCCGCAGATGGTGCCGGCCAGCATCACCAGCGCGGCGGGCCAGTCCACCAGCCCGGCTGCGATGAAGGTGAGCACGGCTACGCCGGAGATCAGTACCGACAGCCAGGTTTTCAGCGCGTTCATGCGGGTGAGCGTGTCCAGCGCAAACAGGCTGTACAGCGCCAGCATCATGATGCCCATGCCGCCGCCGAAGAAACCGCCGTAAATGCTGACTACGAACTGCCCCAGCAGCAGCGCGCCGGTGCTGCGGCCAACGTTGGCCGCGTGCTGGCTCATCCAGCGCGTGAGCGTGGCGCTGAAGGCAAACATGGCGGTGGCGAGCAGGATCAGCCACGGGATCAGCACGTCGAACAGCCGGGGCGACACCACGGTGACCAGCCAGCCGCCCGCCAGGCCGCCCAGTACGCTGGCGATACTCATGCCTGCCATGGCGCGCTGGCCGGCGAGCTCGCGGCGGAAGGTGAGGCTGCTGGCCACGTAGCCTGGCCATTGCGATACCGAGCTGGTGGCGTTGGCCACGATGGGCGGTACGCCGGCGGCCACCAGTGCCGGGAAGGTAATCAGCGTGCCGCCACCGGCCACGGCGTTGAGGCCGCCGGCGGCGAAAGCGGCGGCAAACAGCGCTAGCGCGACGGTGAGCGTCATGCGGCCAGCACGCTGGCGAATACGGCGACGACGCGGTCCAGCTCGCTGCGGCCAACCTGCCAGTGCGTTACCAGCCGCATCAGGCCGTGTTCCGGCCCGTTGGCCTTGATGTTGGCCGCAGCCAGCGCGGCCATCAGGCGGCTGCTGTCCAGCGTGGCGGGCAGGCGGAACCACACCATATTGATGTGGACATCGTCCAGGTTCACTTCCACGCCGGGCAAGGCGGCCAGCTGTTCGGCCAGATAGCGGGCGTTGGCGTGGTCTTCCGGCAGGCGCGCCACCATGTCGGTGAGCGCCAGCAGGCCCGGCGCGGCCAGTACGCCGGCCTGGCGCAGGCCGCCGCCCAGCAGCTTGCGGTTTTTGCGGGCGCGGGCGATGAAGGCAGCCGGGCCGGCCAGGATGGAGCCCACCGGTGCGGCCAGGCCCTTGGACAGGCAGCACATCACGGTGTCGCTGTAGCGGGTGATGTCACGCACGTCGCAGCCCAGGTGCACGGCGGCGTTGAACACGCGCGCGCCGTCCAGGTGCACCGGTACGCCGTGCTGCTGTGCCACCTCCCACACCGCCGCCATGTCGGCCAGCTGGATGACGCAGCCGTTGCTGTGCGCGTTTTCCAGGCAGATCAGGCCGGTGCGCGGCCAGTGGATGTCTTCGCCGTCACGGATGCGTTTTTTCACCTCGGCGGCGGGCAGTACGCCGTTAGCACTGGCGATGGTGCGCAGCTGCACGCCGGCAATGACGGCGGCGCCGCCGGTTTCGTGCCACACGATATGGCAGTCGTCGCCCAGAATCACCTCGTCGCCGCGCTGGCAGTGGGTAAACAGCGCCAGCTGGTTGCCAAAGTTGCCGCTGGGCACGAACAGTGCGGCTTCTTTGCCCAGCAGGCGTGCGGCCAACGTTTCCAGCTCGCGTACGGTAGGGTCGTCGCCGTAAACGTCGTCGCCAACGATGGCGTTGGCCATGGCCTGGCGCATGGCCGGGGTGGGGTGGGTGACGGTATCGCTGCGCAAATCGGTAACGGTGGACATGCTGGCTCCTGTGCGGGAAGAAAAACGGCAACCCGAAGGTTGCCGTTGTCGTGATTCAGGCATTTGCCTGATTGTGCCAGCAGGGGCTGTGCTTATAGAAGCATGATTTTGCCAAAACAGTGTTCAGGCGGCGTTGATGTGGTAAGCCGCTTTAATGGCAGCGGCTTTGTCATGGGCGCTTTGCAGGCCGTAGGCGGTCAGGCTGATATCACTACCGCACACGCAAGCCAGGGTACTGTCGGGCTGCAGGCTGGCCAGGTGGTGGCGGTTTTCGTGCCCGCAAGCGGGGCAGGCGATGACCACGGTGGCCTTGTAGTGTTTGTCCAGGTCTATATCAAAGCGCGGCGACTTCATCAGGATGCTCTCCCATAAAAGACAAGAACCTCCGCTGGCAGCGGAGGTTCTTCAACTTAGGAAGATGGCCGGCTTATTTCAAGTCATCTTGCTTAACGGCGGTGGCGGAAAGTGGACAGGCCTACCGGCAGCTCGGCAAACCAGTTGATGAAGCGCATCACGTCTTCGCCCTGGTAAATGCTGCCGTGCTGGGGGCACAACATGTCGATCTTCATGCGGCTGGCGCGCTCGCACCAGTCCAGCTTGGCTTCGGTCGAGCCCATCCAGCGGCGGTGGAAGCCTTCGGCGTGGCGGATGTGCTTGTCGAAGTCACGCACGAACAGCTCGTCCTCTTCCGGTGGCATCAGGGCCGCGCCCACGTCGCCGCTAAACAGGATGCGGGCGTCCGGGTCGTACAGGTGGAAGTTGCCGGAAGAGTGCAGGAAGTGCGCCGGTACGTACTCGATCTGGCCGCTGCCCAGCGGCATGCTCATGCCCTCGTCCGGGATGGCGGCCAGCGAGTTTTCGTCGCCGCCAAAGTGCGGGATGAAGCTGCTCCACAGGCGGCTCACGTAGCAGCGGATATCGGGGTTGCATTCCAGCCACAGGCCCAGCGACGAGATGATGTCCGGGTCCTGGTGCGAGGCAAACAGGTAGCGGATAGCCATCGGGTCCACAATGGTGGACAGCGCGGCAAACACGGCGGGGAAGATTTCGCTGCCACCGGGGTCGGTTAGCAGATTGTCGCCTTCGCGGCTGATCAGGTATTCGTTGGTGTCGATCACGCAGTTGGGCTTGGACGGGTCGCGGGCGATGACGACCCAGCGGTGGCTGCCTTCCTGGTAGATGGTCTGGGCGGTCTTCATCTTCTTTGCATTCCTGTGCACAGCGCCTCGATGGAGGGCAGGATGTTCTGTATTTTCTGGTCAAATTCCTGGCTGACCTCGGCCAGCGCGCGGCCGTACTCGCGGCCGTAGGCGGCTTCGATCTTGGCCGAGCGCGAAATGGCGGTGCCAAACTGGCACAGCTTGCGGGCGTCTTCCAGGCGGTCCAGCAGGCGCAGGCGCACGTCGCGCACGCGGTGGGTGATCAGGCTGAATTCTTCTTCGCGCCGTACCATGACATCACGCAGGGCGGGGGACGGGTTGGCTACCAGGTCGGTAGCTTTTTTCAGCAGCCGGTAGCGCCGCTCCTGGCGCAGCAGGTCGGAGATCAGGTTTACCGCCAGGTAGGCATCGTTGGAGAGCTCCTGCATCAGGCCGGTAAGCTCGACCGACAGGCTGCGCAGCTCTTTCGAGATCACGCCAAAGCCCAGCGCTACCTCGCCGGCACGGTGCGCCAGCAAGATGGCGTTCAGCGCCATGATGTTGATCTGGAAGGCAATCAGTACCACCCCCTTGATACCTTCGTTCAGCCGCACAAAGCCAGCCAGCTCGCCAGACGATGTATTGTGTATTGCCTTATTGCTCAAAGCCCGCTCCTTGCATGTGGCTATGGTGGCAGTCTAGCAAAGGGCGTGGGGGTATGCCCTAGTTCTTTCGATATATGTACTCGCGTAATGGGCTGGTGTCGTACCGGCTGCTTGGTTATGCTTGGCCGTTTTGTTTGGGGAGTCTGGCATGGAAGCCGATCTGGATCGCCGCTTTGGCGGTGTCGCCCGCTTATATGGCGAAGCGGCCTTGCAGCGCTTTGCTGCGGCCAAGGTATGTGTCGTGGGCGTGGGCGGGGTGGGCTCCTGGGTAGTGGAGTCGCTGGCGCGCAGCGGTATCGGCCACCTGACGCTGATCGACCTGGATAATATTGCCGAGTCCAATACCAACCGCCAGCTACCGGCGCTGGACCCGCTATACGGTATGGCCAAGGTGACTGCGCTGGCCGAGCGCGTGCGCGCCATCAACCCGGCGTGCGTGGTGACCGAAGTAGAAGACTTTGTCACCGAAGACAACCTGGACACCATGCTGGGCCAGGGTTTTGACTATATCGTGGACTGTATCGATAGCCTGAAGGTGAAGGCGGCCATGGCGGCCTGGTGTGTGCGTCGCCGCCAGCCGTTTGTGGTGTCGGGAGGTGCGGGCGGGCAGATGGACCCGACGCGCATTGCCATTGCCGACCTGGGCGCGGTGACCGAAGACCCTTTGCTGTCCAAGCTGCGTTATACCTTGCGCCGCCACTATGGCTTTAGCCGCGAGCCGGGGCGCAAGCTGGGCGTGCGCTGTGTGTATTCCACCGAGCCGCTGGTGTACCCACAGGCGCAGGCTTGCGATACGGGAGACGCACGCGGGCCGCAGGGTTTGTCGTGCGCCGGTTTTGGCGCCAGCGTGGTGGTGACCGCCAGCTTCGGCCTGTTTGCCGCGTCGTGCGTGCTGAACGATCTGGCGGGCAAGCGCCGTAAATAAGGTTGGCCGCAGTGTGCGCGCCAAGCGCCTTACCCCTGCAGGGTAGGGCGTTTTTCAATTGGGCAGCTGGTAGCGCTGGCGATACTGCTGGGTGATGCGTTCGTACTCGCCGCTGGTTTTCAGCTGCAGCAGCGCGTTATCGAATTGCTGCCGCAGGTAAACGTTGGCAAAGCCGACATGGCGCGGCGAGCTACCCAGCAGCGCGTAGCTGACCTTAGCGTGGCGCTGGCCGCTCAGGTCGGTTTGGGTCGGGTTGGCGCGAAAGATGAACTCGTCACTGATGATGACATCGACCCGGCGGTTCAGCAGCAGGCGGTTCAGGGTGTCCTGGTCAGCGTGTTCGCTGTAGTTGGGCGAGCGTGCTACCGCATTGGCAAAGTCGGCACCGAACAACAATCGCGCGTTCTGGAAGCTGGCCACGCTGTAGCGCGACAGGTCGCTAAGCTGGGTCAGGACAATGCCACTGTTGTGCAGGGCGATGGCACGGTTGCGGTAATACAGTAGCGGCTGCGAGTAGAACAGGGCATCCGAGGCCGCGGGGGTCAGGGTGATCATGGCATCCACCTGCCCCTCCTTCAGCATGGCCAGCCCGCGTGCCTGCGGTAGCTGGACTACCTTCACCTGGTAGCCCGCCTGCGTCAGGGTCGCGATGGCGAGCGCCGCCTCCAGCCCGCTGCGCCCGCCTTCTTCTACATAAGGTAGCTTGGTCAGGCCAACGGCCAGGCGTAGCACGTTTGGCATCGGCAGGCTTCGATAAGTATTGCCACGGTACTATATACCCTGGGCGCCGGCTTAGAAGCGGAAGCCTTGCAAGGAGCTGTTGAGCAAGCGCGAACATTCTTCCATGCTGGCCGCTTCGGTAGACAGGCTGTCTGCCTCTTCGCGGTTGCTGGCTATTTCGCCACCCAGCGTTTGCATATGCTGGCCCATGGTGTGGATGTGCTGCCGGATTTCCTGGCTATGGCTTACGTTCATGTCAAATGCCTGCTGCAGCGATGCCAGCAGGCTGCGGGTTTGCTCCAGCGTGTTTTGCACGGTAGCCGAGCAGCCGGATAGCTTGTCTGCCTCGTCGGCCTGGGTGGTAATCACCCCTGCCGTGTCGCGTATGGTTTGCAGCAGTTTGCCGACAAAGCTGTCGGTTTCGGCCAGTGTGGCCTGGGTTTGGCCTGCCAACTTGCGTACCTCGTCGGCCACCACGGCAAAGCCGCGGCCGGCTTCGCCCGCGCGGGCGGCTTCGATGGCGGCGTTCAGCGCCAGCAGGTTGGTTTGCTCCGAGATGCTGGCAATGCGTTGCAAGATGCCGGTAATGTTTTGCACGTCGGCAGACAGCGCCTCAAAGCGTTGCGCCAGCTGGCGGTTGTCTGCCACGTGCTGGTGCATGCCGTGGCTCAGCTCGCCGACGGCCCCGCGCGATAGCGCCAGCTCCTGGTCTACGCTGGCCAGCTGTTGCTGGGCCTGATTCAGCATCTGGCTGCTTTGGTCGCTCAGTGCGCTGATATCGTCGCTGCAGCTGTGCAAGGTGTGCAGCGACTGCTGGCTACGGCTGGCGGCCTCGCGCATGTGCTGGGTGCTCTGGCGCACGTTTTCCGCGCTGTGGAAGGTCTGGCTGGCGTTGTCCGATACTTCGTGCAGGGTATGGCTGACCGACTGGCATAGCTGGTTGAAGCTGTGCGCCATCTGGGCGACCTCGTCACTGCCGCGAACGTTCAGTTTGCCGCCCAGGTTGCGCTCGCTGGCTTGCTGGGCGATATGACGGGCAATCTTGCTGATGGATGCGGCCAACATGCTGGCCAGCAGCCACGAAACGGCCAGGCCGGAGAGCAAGGACAGCGCGCCGATCAGCAGCACCTCTTGCAATACTGCCTGGCGGCTTGCCATGGCTTGCTCCAGCGGGACATCCGCAGCCAGGATGACTTGCTGGCCATTGATGCTGACCGGCAGGAAAATGGAGCGGAAGGTGCCGTATTTGTCGGTGTATTCGTCGTACTGCACGCTTTGGCTGGCAAAGGCTTGCAGCAAACCGGCGCTGGCTTCGTAGGCTTCCAGATGGTGGCCGTACTTGTCGCTGCTGCGTTCCGCCTCGCCGGCACCATCGGCCAGGTAGACTACCTTGCCGTCTTTCTGCCACAACATATACAGATATTTCACACCAAACTGGCGGGCGTAGTTGTCCATGCGGCTGGCGTTGTTCAGCATCTGTTGCGGGCTGACGCTACCGGGGGTAAACATGCTGGCCAGAAACGGCTCGCCCAGCAGTGTGGGAATGGCGCGGGCGGTAGCATTCAGGCGGGTGTCGATGACAGCAATGGCTTGTTCGCTACTGCGCAGATAGCTATGTACCGAAAAAGACAGCACGGTCAGGATATTCAGCAGGGCAAACAGACAAACCAGTTTGGTACGGATACTCACACGGTGTAACCAGGACATGGGTGGCAAACCTCGGGCAGGGTGTGGTGTGGGGTTGATATTGGCATTATTTCATTAATCAAAAATGCCTAAGAATTTTTATCGAAATTGTCGCAAATAATTGCTACATCCAATTGAAAAAGTTGCATTCATGCAATCAGGCTAGTGAAGGAGGTACAGCATGCCGCAGCAGAAAACTGCATTCATTACCGGCGCCGACCGTGGCATTGGTCTGGCGATAGCCTGCCGCCTGGCGGCCAACGGCTGGCGTATAGCCTTGCATGGCTTGGCGGATGAGGCAGGCCAGACCGCTGCCTTGGCGGCAGTGCGCAGCGCCGGCGCGGCAGACGCCGCATTTTTCAGCGCCGATCTGCGCAGTGGCGACGCCACACGACAATTGGCTGAAACCGTCCTGGCGCATTTCGGGCAGGTAGACGTGCTGGTGAACAATGCCGGCATGCAGCACGCCGCGCCTTTGCTGGATATGCCGGCGCAGAAGTGGGACGACATTATTGCCGTCAATCTGTCGGCGGCGTTTCATTTGATGCAGCTGTGCTTGCCCGGCATGTTGGCCGCAGGCTGGGGCCGCATCATCAATATTGCCTCGGTGCACGGCCTGGTAGCGTCCAGCGGCAAGCTGCCTTACGTGGCCAGCAAGTTCGGCATCGTGGGCATGACCAAGGCCGCGGCGCTGGAGACAGCCGGCCTGGGTGTCACCGTGAATGCCGTGTGCCCAGGCTGGGTGGAAACCGCGCTGATCGAGCCGCAGATACTGGCGCGCGCCGCCAAGCTGGGCGTTGGCCGCGACGAAGGAGCGCGCGATCTGGTGCTGGAAAAGCAGCCGTCCGGGCGCATGAGCCAGCCGGCGGATATTGCCGAAGCGGTAGCCATGCTGTGCGGCGACTGGGCGCACAACCTGACTGGCGTGGCGCTGCCGGTAGACGGTGGCTGGACAGCGCAGTAAGCGCAGGCGGCAGGGTTGGCCGCAGGCCTGGCAAGGCAAAGGCTTGCGCCAGCGCAAGCCTGCGGCATATGCCGCAGGCGCCGGCTCTGGTAATCTAGCCCGCTAGATGACCAACCGTTCCCATCATGAGCGCACAAGATTCCCGCATTTATCTGGCCTCCGGCAGCCCGCGCCGCCGTGAAATCCTCACCGGTATGGGTGTCAGCCTGGAGCGTATCCACGCCGATATCGACGAAGCAGTTCTGCCTGGCGAAGACGCCATCACCTACACCGAGCGCCTGGCGCGCGAGAAAGCCGCTGCCGGCTGGCAAGTGGTACAGCAGTGTGGCCTGCCCGAGCGCCCGCTGCTGGCCGCCGACACCACGGTAGTGCAAGACGGCGAGATTTTCGGCAAGCCCGCCGACGCCGCCGACGCCCGCCGCATGCTGCAGGCGTTTTCCGGCCGCAGCCACCAGGCCGTGACCAGCGTGGCGGTACGCCAGGGCGAGCATATCGAAGTGCGCACCAGCGTGACCCATGTGACGTTCAAGCCGCTGGGCGAAGACGAAATCCAGCGTTATATCGATAGCGGCGAGCCGTTCGACAAGGCCGGTGCCTACGGCATCCAGGGCCGCGCTGCCGTTTTCATTACCCGCATCGATGGCAGCTACAGTGGCGTGATGGGCTTGCCGATTCATGAAACCGCACAGATTCTTGGCAACTTCGGTTTCCAGTTTCCCTGATGAGCTACCCCCGGAGCCCTGCCATGCTGCATCAACCCATTCCGCTACCCCGTGACCTGCCGCGCCCGAAAGAGCAGATTCTGGTCAATATTACGCCGCAGGAAACCCGTGTAGCGGTGCTGGAAGACGCCGTGGTGCAGGAGCTGCATATCGAACGCGCAGCCAGCCGCGGTATCGTGGGCAATATCTACCTGGGCCAGGTCAAGCGCGTGCTGCCCGGCATGCAGAGTGCCTTTATCGAGATCGGCCTGGAACGCGCCGCTTTCCTGCATATTGCCGACGTGCTGGAGCAGCGCCAGCACCCGTCCGAGCCGCAACGCATCGAAAAAATGCTGTTCGAAGGCCAGACCGTACTGGTGCAGGTGATCAAGGACCCGATCGGCACCAAGGGCGCGCGGTTGTCCACGCAGATCAGCCTGGCCGGGCGTTTTCTGGTGCACCTGCCGCAGGAAGAGCATATCGGCATTTCGCAGAAGATCGAGCAGGAATCCGACCGCCACAGCCTGAAGGCACGGCTGGAAAAACAGCTGCCGGACGGTGCGCCGCGCGGCTACATTATCCGTACCAGCGCTGAAACCGCTACCGATGCCGAGCTGGGCGCCGATATCGGCTACCTGTCCAAGCTGTGGGCCGATATCCGCTACAAATCGCAGCATCTGCCGGCGCAAAGCCTGCTGTACGAAGACCTGCCGCTGGCGGTACGCGTACTGCGCGACATGGTGAGCGACCACACCGAAAAGGTGATCGTGGATTCCACCGAGAACTACGGCAAGATGGTGGAGTTTGCCGAGGCTTACGTGCAGTCGGCAGTGGCCAAGATCGAACGCTATAGCGGCGAGCGCCCGCTGTTCGAGCTGCACGGTATCGAAACCGAGATCGACAAGGCGCTGTCGCGCCGGGTGAACCTGAAATTCGGCGGCTACCTGATCATCGACCAGACCGAGGCGATGACCACCATCGATGTGAACACCGGTGGTTTTGTCGGTAATCGCAACTTTGACGAAACCATCTTCAAGACAAACCTGGAAGCCACGCTGGCGCTGGCACGCCAGCTGCGCCTGCGCAATCTGGGCGGTATCATCATTGTCGATTTCATCGATATGGATAACGCCGAGCACCGCGAAGCCGTGTTGTCCGAGCTGGCCAAGGCGCTGGCGCGCGACCGCACCCGCGTGACGCTGAACGGCTTTACCAGCCTGGGGCTGGTAGAGGTCACGCGCAAGCGCACCCGCGAGAGCCTGGCCCACGTGCTGTGCGAGCCGTGTCCGGTGTGTCAGGGGCGCGGCGAGATCAAGACCGCGCAAACCGTGTGTTACGAGATCCAGCGCGAAATCGTACGCGAAGCCCGCCGCTTTGACGCCAAAGGCTTCCGCATCCTGGCAGCACAAAGCGTGATCGACATGCTGCTGGACGAGGAATCGCAAAGCCTGGCCATGCTGATCGACTTTATCGGCAAGCCGATTTCGCTGGCAGTAGAGAGCACCTACAGCCAGGAACAATTCGACGTGGTACTGATGTAGGCCTTGAAAGGCCGGCGCGGTGCCATCAGCTGCAAGTTGGCCGCGTACCATATCTACCCCAGGGCGCGCCGGCAGGCAGCGCCCTTTTTTATGCCCGCCAACAAGGGCAAGCAGAACAAGTAAAGGTAAGAGCATGACTGCAAGCACCCATGACACCCTGTGGCTGGCCATCCTGCAGGAGGCCGAGCTGGCTGTGCGCGACGAGCCATTGCTGGCCAGCTTCCTGCACATGACCGTGCTGCGCCACGGCACGCTGGAAGACGTGCTGGCGTTTCACCTGTCCAGCAAGCTGGCCAGCCCGGTGATGGACGCCCGCGCATTGATGGAGCTGTTCCGCGAGGCCTTTGCGGCCAACCCCGCCATTATCCAGGCGGTACGCGCCGACATTACCGCCTGCTTTGAGCGCGACCCGGCGTGCGATAGCTATTCCACCCCGCTGTTGTACTTCAAGGGCTTTCACGCGCTGCAAAGCCAGCGCATTACCCACTGGCTGTGGCAGGAAGGCAGAAAGACGCTGGCGTATTTCTTGCAAAACCGCATTTCCGAAGTAATGGGCGCCGATATTCACCCGGCAGCCAAGATTGGCCACGGCGTCATGCTGGATCACGGCACCGGCATTGTGGTGGGCGAAACCGCCGTCATCGGCAATAACGTGTCGATACTGCAAGGCGTGACGCTGGGCGGTACCGGCAAAGACCACGGCGACCGTCACCCGAAAGTGGGCGATGGCGTGCTGATCGGCGCCAATACTTCCATCCTGGGCAATATCCGTATTGGCGACTGCTCCAAAGTGGGCGCCGGCAGCGTGGTGCTGGACGACGTACCGGCGCACTGCACGGTGGTAGGCGTACCGGCCCGGGTGGTGGCTCAGCTTTGTCCGGGCACGCCGGCACTAGATATGGACCAGCGCGTATGAGCGCCAGCCCCATCCACTTTGCCATGCCGTCGCCGGCGGCCACGCTGCAGCAGCTGTGTGCCGATGGTGTATTGCCGGGCGAGGTGCTGTGCTTTCAGGATGACTTCAGCCAGGGCCCGCTGGCCGATTGCGACCTGATCGACCCGCAGGCGCGCATGGGTTACTGGAACGCAGTGCTGTGGGCGCAGGACTGGTGGCCGCAGCAGGACGAAGACTTCGTCCAGGCCTACTGGGCCAGCCGCAAGGCGCAGCTGAAGGCCTTCGAGCGCCGTGCGCCGCTGTACGCCTGGGCCGGTGGCCACGCCGGCGAGTGGCTGATGCTGTGCATGCTGGCCGAGCACGCCCACGCCGATACCCCGCTGTACCACGTGGCAGTACCACAGCATGGGCAGCGCAGCTGCATGGGCATGCAGCCGCCGCCAGTCCTGCCGGAGCTGTTTGCCCAAGCCCGCTTGCTGACGGCCGGCGAGCGCGAACAGTTGGCCGCACAGTGGCGTTACTGGCAGGAACATGGCGATGGAATACGCTACCTCGATGCGCAAGGCGCGCTACAGCAGCACCCTATCGATCATTACGACAATGCACTTGTCAATGCCATAAAAGTGGCCGGCAAGTGGCCTGTAGCAAGGCTGGTAGGCGAAGTGATGGGGCGCGAGGAACAAGCCTGGCTGAGCGATAGCTTTTTGTTCTGGCGCGTGAAAAAGCTGGTCGATGCCGGTGTGCTGAAACGTGAAAATGTACCCGGTGCCATGCCGCTTATATGCCATTGGTAAATCAAATGGGGTACTTCCGCGCAGCTTGAAGGCGGCGTAGAATGCGCCGCCTTTGCATTGGTGCGCCGGTTTGCGGCCGCCGTGCCGCCACACGAGGAAACCCGACATGAACGTACGCGTAGTCGATTACCGCGCGCCCGACGCGGCCGAACAGTTCACCCGGAGCCTGCACGAAACCGGCTTCGGCGTACTGGTGAACCACCCTATCCCGCAAGACCTGGTAGAAAGCATCTACCGCAACTGGCTGACGTTCTTCGGCACCGAAGAAAAGCACGACTTCGCGTTCTCGGTAGAAAAGCAGGACGGCTATTTCTCGCCGGAAATCTCCGAAACCG
This sequence comes from Vogesella sp. XCS3, assembly GCF_020616155.1. NCBI lineage: Bacteria > Pseudomonadati > Pseudomonadota > Betaproteobacteria > Neisseriales > Chromobacteriaceae > Vogesella > Vogesella sp. XCS3. The sequence continues at coordinate 3,022,043 of NZ_CP085530.1, forward strand.
CCAAGGGCCACACCCAGAAAGACATCAAGGAATACTTCCACATCTACCCGTGGGGGCGCATTCCGGCGCAGCTGAAAGACGACGCCATGCGCTACTACGACACCGCCAACACGCTGGCGCAAGAGCTGCTGGCCTGGGTAGAGCAGTACACGCCGGCTGACATTGCGGCCAACTACAGCGAGCCGCTGTCGCAGATGATCCAGGGCAGCCAGAAAACGCTGCTGCGCGTGCTGCGCTACCCGCCGCTGACCGGCAGCGAGCCGGCCGGCTCGCTGCGCGCCGCTGCGCACGGCGACATCAACCTGCTGACCATTCTGCCGGCGGCCAACGAGCCGGGCCTGCAAGTACAGGACATGAACGGCAGCTGGATCGACGTGCCCTGTGATTTCGGCATGCTGATCATCAATATCGGCGACATGCTGTGCGAAGCGTCGCGCGGTTACTACCCGTCCACCCAGCACCGCGTGGTGAACCCCACCGGCGAAGGCGCCAGCAAGAGCCGCGTGTCGCTGCCGCTGTTCCTGCACCCGCGTGACGAAGTAGTGCTGTCCGAGCGCTACACCGCCGGCGCCTATCTGGCCGAACGCCTGCGCGAGCTGGGCGTGAAAATGTAAGCCAGCCAAGCTGCCTGATCAGCCCGGCCCTTTCCCCCGACAGCGCCGGGTTTTGTTTTGCGCGCAAGGTTGGCCGCAAGCACGGCTAGAATGGCACTTTGCCTGTGGAGACTGCTGCATGACCCAGCTTGCCGCGCCGAGCGCACTGATCATCATCGACATGCAACAAGGCATGCAGCGCATGCCGGCACACACGCGTAACAACCCCGGCGCCGAGGCGGTGATCGCGGGCCTGCTGGCCGTCTGGCGCCAGGCCGGGCAGCCGGTGGTGCATGTACGCCACCTGTCGCGCACACCAGGCTCGCCGTTCTGGCCGGGGCAGGACGGGGTGGAATGGCAGCCGGCGCTGGCGCCGCTACCGCACGAACACGTGGTGGACAAGCACGTGCCGGATGCCTTTACCCACAGCCAGCTGGAATGCTGGCTGCACCAGCGCGGCATCCGCCGCTTGGTAATGGCGGGTGTTAGCACCAATAACTCGGTAGAGGCCACTGCGCGTAGCGGCGGCAACCTCGGCTTTGACGTGCGGGTCGTGGCCGATGGCTGCTACGCCTACGCACAGCACGACTTCGACGGCGTGGCGCACAGCGCGCAAACCGTGCACGCCATGGCGCTGGCCAATTTGCACGGCGAATACGCTACTGTGCAGACCAGCGCCGAGGTGCTGGCGGAATTAGCCGGCGTCTGATGAGGTCAACTCGGCCACCATGCCGGTGGCGTCGTCGCCATAGCACGCCAGCTTGGCCGCCGGTAGCGGGTAGGGGCGGTAGCCGTGGCGCGCCCAGTAGTGCTGGGCGCCTTGCACCGCCACCAGGCGCGCAAAGCGCAGGCCGCGCTCGCGCGCCTTGTCCTGCAGTCGGGCCAGCAGGCGCGGTGCCACGCCACGGCCACGGGTGCTGCGGCACAGTGCCATGTCGTGGATGAACAGGGTGTCGTGTTGTGGTGGTAGGCGGGCCAGCGGCTGGTTCAGCTGCGGCGGGGTATCGCCGTGCCACGGGTGGGCAAACACATAACCTTTCACCTCGCCACCGTGTTCGGCTACCCAGCAGGTATCGGGCGATAGCGCATGGCGCGAGGCCAGGGCGTCGCGGCTTTCGATCAGGTTTGAAGGGTAGCTTTGTGCCTGGATGGCGAGGATGGCGCCGAAATCGGCGGCTTGCATGGTGCGTAAAACGATAGTGCTGTGCTGCATGGACTTGCGGTGAGGGTAAGCAAAAGAGGCAGAAAGCAAAAAACCAGCCCGAAGGCTGGTTTTTTGTGTTGGTGGCGAATCAGGGACTCGAACCCCGGACCTGCGGATTATGATTCCGTCGCTCTAACCGACTGAGCTAATTCGCCGTGAAACCCTGCCGAAGCAGTGCTTCGCAAACTGTGGTGGCGAATCAGGGACTCGAACCCCGGACCTGCGGATTATGATTCCGTCGCTCTAACCGACTGAGCTAATTCGCCACATCTCGATGCGCTGCATCAAGGCTGCGAACTATAACCGAGCCGTTTTTGCACTGTCAATAGATTTCGTGCAAATCCTGCGGCCGGGTTTATAGCGTGTAGCAGCGGTCGCCACTGGCAAAGCCCGCCCAGTCGATATCTACCCCTTTGCCAAAGCCGATTACCTTGAAGGTTTCGCCCATTTCTACCGGCGACAGCAGGCGCTGCGCGGCCTTGGCCAGCGGCAGGTATTGCTTCACGTTGGCCGCATCCAGGTGCGACAGCAGCTCGGTGATGCCGCAGTTGATCAGGAACTGCGCCTGGCTGCAGTAGCCGATCAGGTCCAGCCCGGCGTCGATGCCGCTTTGTGCCACCGCGCTGAAGTCCACGTGGCAGGTAATGTCCATCAGGCCGGGCAGGTAGAACAGGTCCTGGATGGTGTGGTGGCGGTAGTGGCCCAGCAGCGTGCCCATATGGCGTTCGGGGTGGTAGAACTCGCTGGCGCTATGGCCGTAGTCGATCATGATGATGGCGCCGCGTTGCAGTGTTTGCCCCAGCGTGCGGATAAAGGCGCGGTTGGCCAGGCTGATCTCGCTGGTGTAACCGGGGGTGGCGGGTATCAGCTCTGCTGCCAACCCTGCCAGTGCCGCATCGGTAAACGGGCGGTCTTCGTAGCAGAAGGCACCGTCCAGTACGGTAACGCCGCGTTGCTGCAGCGTGCCGTCTACCTGGCGGCTCACCAGTTCGCACGGCATGGCGTCCAGCACTTCGTTGCCCAGCATGATGCCGTCGAAGCTGGCTGGTAGCGTGGCCACCCACTGTACGCGGTGGGCCAGGTGCGGTACGCGCTCGGCCACGGTAGCACGCTGGCGCTCGATCAGGTCCGGCGACAGGTCGACGATGGTGTAGCTCGCGGGTAGCTGGCCCAGGGCTTCCAGCTCGGCCAGCAGGTCGGCGGCCAGGCGGCCGGTGCCGGCGCCGAACTCCAGCAGGTGGCCGGCGGTTTGCGGCAGCAGCGCGGCCAGCTGGCGTGCCAGCGTTTGCGCAAACAGCGGCGACAGCTCCGGTGCGGTGACAAAATCGCCGCCTTCGCCAAACTTGCGGCTGCCCGCGGTGTAATAGCCCAGGCCCGGCGCGTATAGTGCCTGCTCCATAAAGCGCGAAAACGGTATCCAGCCGCCGTTGTCGGCGATGTCGGCGGCAAGGGTGGTGGCCAGGGTGCGGCTGATGGCCAGGGCGTCGGCGGAAGGCTGGGGCAGGGTCATGGTGTTTTACATCGGCTGGCGGGTGGCGGTGCGCTCCGGGCGCACCGGCTGCCGTGTGCTGGCAGCAGCGAGTTCTCGTGTCTGGCGGCAACTGCCACTAGAATGGCGGATTGTCGCTAATTGGCGCGCAGACGCCAAGCGCCTTGCCACATACTCCATGCAAAAGGGGCCAGCATGAACAACTTGCTCAACGACAAAGTGGTGCTCATTACCGGTGCCGCGCGCCGTGTTGGCGCTGGCATCGCCCGCCATCTGCACGCGCGTGGCGCGCGGCTGGTGCTGCATTACCGCGGCTCGCGGGCGCAAGCCGAGGCGCTGGCGGCCGAGCTGAACGCGCAGCGGCCCGACACCGTGGCGCTGGCGCAGGCCGACCTGCTGGATACGGCGGCGCTGCCGGCGCTGGTGGCCGACGCCGTGGGCTGCTTCGGCCGGCTGGACGGGCTGGTGAACAACGCCTCCAGCTTTTACCCCACCGACGTTGGCCGCATCAGCGAGCAGGACTGGTTCGACTTGATGGGCAGCAACCTCAAGGCACCGCTGTTTCTGGCCCAGGCCGCCGCGCCGTATCTGGCGGCCAACCACGGCGCCATTGTCGGTATTGTGGACATCCATGCCGAGCGGCCGATGAAGCGCCACCTGGTTTACAGCCTGGCCAAGGCCGGCCACGCGCAGCTGATCCGCAGCCTGGCGCTGGAGCTGGCGCCGCAGGTGCGTGTTAATGGCGTGTCGCCGGGGGTAAACCTGTGGCCGGAAGACGAAGTATCGTTCGACAGCGCCGAGCGCCAGGCTATCGAAGCCACCATCCCGCTGCAGCGCACCGGCGTGCCGGACGACATCGCCCGCGCAGTGGCGTTTTTGCTGTTTGATACCGACTATGTGAACGGTCAGATCCTGGCGGTAGACGGTGGCCGCAGCGTGGTGCTGTAGTTGCGGCCAACCTAGCCGCGCAGCCGCCTGCCACGCTGGTGAAAAAAAGCCGGTGTGGCGGTGGTACAAACCGGCCGCCGGGGGCTAAAATAGCCGGTTTTTCAATTTCTTAGCCGTACCTCATGTCCGAACCGCAACAGACTGCCGACGACAAGGCCAAAAAGGCCGCGTTCGAGGGCAACAAACTCTCCAAGCGCCTGCGCCACCACGTGGGCGCCGCCATCAACGACTTCAACATGATCGAAGAAGGCGACCGCGTGATGGTCTGCCTGTCCGGCGGCAAGGATAGCTACGGCCTGCTCGATATCCTGCTGGGCCTGCAAAAGTCGGCCCCGATCAATTTCAGCATCGTGGCCGTGAACCTGGACCAGAAACAGCCAGGCTTCCCCGAACACGTGCTGCCGCAGTACCTGGAATCGATTGGTGTGGAATACCGCATCATCGAGGAAGACACCTACAGCATCGTCAAACGCCTGATCCCCGAAGGCAAAACCACCTGCAGCCTGTGCTCGCGCCTGCGTCGCGGCATCCTGTACCGCGTGGCCGACGAACTGGGTGCCACCAAGATCGCGCTGGGACACCACCGTGACGACATGCTGCACACGCTGTTCCTAAACATGTTCTACGGCGGCAAGCTCAAGTCCATGCCGCCCAAGCTGGTGTCCGATGACGGCCGCCACATGGTGATCCGCCCGCTGGCCTACTGCCGCGAAAAAGACCTGGAACGCTACGCCGCGTTACGCGGCTTCCCCATCATCCCGTGTAATCTGTGCGGCTCGCAGCCCAACCTGCAGCGCCAGGTGGTGAAAGAGATGGTGAACGACTGGGACAAACGCTTCCCGGGGCGCGTGGAAAGCATGTTCCGCGCCCTGCAGAACGTAGTGCCATCGCACCTGGCCGATACCAAGCTGTTCGACTTTGCCGGCCTGCAAACCGGTGACAGCCCGTTTGAAGGCGGCGATACCGCCTTCGACAAGGAAGAATTCCGCGACCCGGTGGCGCTGGCCGAAGACGACGACGGCGAGCCGATGGCTGCCAAGCCACGCCGCACCATCAGCATTCTGGACTCGCGCCCCAAGGCCGATAGCCAGGCGGGAGACAGCTGTGGCGGGTAAGGCACTGCACCCCTTCCGCCGCCGCGTGCGCAATAGCGTGGACGCCATGCCGGAAGTGGAAATCTCCGAGGCGGACAATATCCGCTCGCTGCATCTGGGCTCGGAAACCATCCAGAGCTCGATGGACCTGGACGACCCGGCCGACCTGGTACTGAGCTACAGCCGCGCCATGATGGGCTTTCTGCTGTGGCGCGACGACCCGTCGCACATCCTGCAGATTGGCCTGGGCGGTGGCTCCTTTGCGCGCTGGATAGACGAATACCTGCCCAACGCGGTGAGCGTGGCGGTAGACATCAACCCGCAAGTCATTGCCGTGGCGCGGGCATTCTTCCAGCTGCCAGAAGAGGGCGACTTCTTCCAGATCGTGCAAGCCGATGGTGCCGAGTACGTGAAAGTGTTCCGCGAATCCACCGACGTGATCATGGTGGATGGCTTTGACGGCTTGCAGATTGTGGACGAGCTCACTACCGAAGAATTTTTCGAAGACTGCCACCGTGCCCTTACCGAAGACGGCGTGTTCGTCACCAACTGGTGGAGCGGCGACAAGCGCTACCACCAGTTTGTCGAGCGTCTGCTGGGTGTATTCGAAGGCCGCGTGATCGAACTGCCGGCGCTTACCCACGGCAACGTGGCGGTGATGGCGTTCAAATCTACGCCGGGTAGCACCAGCTGGGATGCGCTGGAAAAGCGCGCCGACGAGCTGGAAGGCCGCTTTGGCCTGGAGTTCGGCGAGTTCGTGCGCCGTCTGAAAGAAAACAACCTGCACAGCAATAACCGGCTGTTGATTTAAGATTCTTGTGCCACTGAAACGCTATTTATTGGCCACAAAATCCACGAAAAGACACGAAAGCCATTAGCTAAATAATGGTTGATCTGATTCGCGCTGGCTGATCTTTCGCGTTTTTTGTGGGTTTCGTGGCTAAAGCAAGGGTGGAAAAAGGGATAAGCATGATCAGTTACGACACCATTACCGACCGCAAACTGCGCTTTGCCCTGGTGGGCTGCGGCCGCATTGCGGCCAACCATTTTGGCGCCATCGAACAACACGCCGACCGTTGCGAGCTGGTCGACGTGTGCGATACCGACCCGGCTGCGCTGGCTGCCGCCGTGGCACGCACCGGCGCCATCGGTCACGCTACACTGGCCAGCTTGCTGGCCAGTAGTCAGGCGGATGTGGTGATCCTCACCACCCCGTCCGGCCTGCACCCGCAGCAAGCCATCGACTGCTTTGCTGCCGGCTTCCACGTGATGACCGAAAAACCGATGGCCACCCGCTGGCAAGACGGCGTGGCGATGGTGAAAGCTGCCGACCAGGCCGGCAAGCGCCTGTTCGTGGTGAAGCAGAACCGCCGCAACGCCACGCTGCAGCTGCTGAAGCGCGCAGTGCAGGAAAAACGCTTCGGCCGCATCTACATGGTCAACGTCAACGTGTTCTGGACCCGTCCGCAAGACTATTACGATCAGGCCGACTGGCGCGGTACCTGGGAATACGATGGCGGTGCCTTCATGAACCAGGCCAGCCATTACGTAGACCTGCTGGAATGGATCGTCGGCCCGGTGGAAAGCCTGCAGGCCTACACCGGCACGCTGGCGCGTGATATCGAGGCGGAAGACACCGGCGTGGTGAGCCTGAAATGGCGCAGCGGCGCCATGGGCAGCATGAACGTCACCATGCTGACCTACCCGAAAAACCTGGAAGGCAGTATCACCATCCTGGGCGAGAAGGGCAGCGTGCGCGTAGGCGGCCTGGCGGTGAATGAAATCCAGCACTGGGATTTTGCCGAACCGCATGCGATGGACGACGAGATCAAGAACGCCAGCTACAGCACCACCAGCGTGTACGGCTTTGGCCACCCGCTGTACTACGACAACGTGATCCGCGTGATGCGCGGCGAAGCCGAGCCGGAAACCGACGGCCGCGAAGGCCTGAAGTCGCTGGAGCTGCTGGTAGGCATCTACCGCTCCGCCCGCGACGGCCAGCGCGTGAACCTGCCGCTGGAGTACTGAGTCTCCTTTTGTCATGGCCGGGTGGATGCTCCGCTCGGCCATGCACCGCTGAAAAGGTTTTCTGAATGAGCTACACCGTTCACCCTACCGCCATCATCGATGACGGTGCGCAAATCGGCGCCGACACCCGCGTGTGGCACTGGGTACATATCTGCAGCCAGGCGCGTATCGGCGCGCGCTGCTCTTTTGGCCAGAACGTGTTTGTCGGCAACGATGTCATCATCGGCGACAACGTGAAGGTGCAGAACAACGTGTCTATTTACGACGCGGTGACGCTGGAAGACGACGTGTTCTGCGGCCCGTCCATGGTGTTCACCAACGTGAACAACCCGCGCAGCCACGTCAGCCGCAAAAACGAATACCGCCGTACCATCGTGAAGCATGGTGCCACCATCGGCGCCAACGCTACCGTGGTGTGCGGCCACACCATCGGCGAATACGCTTTCATCGGTGCGGGTGCCGTGGTCACCAAGGACGTGAAGCCCTACGCGCTGATGGTAGGCACGCCGGCCAAGCGCATTGGCTGGATGTGCCAGTGTGGCGAACGCCTGCCGGACAGCATCGACCAGCACGCCTGCGAGGCTTGCGGCCAACGTTACGATATCGGCGGCAACCACTGCACGCCGGTTTGATCATCAAGTTTTGGCCACGAAACTCACCAAAGACACCAACAAAACACCGCTAGCTAGGCTTCCGCGCCTGGCAGAAGCTGATCTTGGACAGCGCGTTGTTCGTGCCTTTGGTGTGGTTCGTGGCCGATAAGGTTTAAAGCACATGTCCATCCAGTTCATCGACCTGAAAGCGCAGTACCAGCACCTGAAAGCCGACATCGACGCCCGCATCCACGCGGTGCTGGATCACGGCCAGTACATCATGGGGCCCGAGGTAAAAGAACTCGAGGCGCAGTTGGCCGCCTACACCGGTGCCAAGCACGCCATCGGCGTGTGCGACGGCACCAAAGCGCTGCTGATCGCGCTGATGGCGCTGGGCGTGAAGGCCGGCGACGAGGTGATTACCACCCCGTTCACCTTCATCGCTACCGGCGAGATGATCGCGCTGTTGGGCGCCACGCCGGTGTTTGTCGATATCGACCCGGTCAGCTACAACCTGGACCCGGCCAAGCTGGAAGCGGCGATCACTCCGAAAACCCGCGCCATCATGCCGGTGAGCCTGTACGGCCAGTGCGCCGACTTCACCGCCATCAACGCTATTGCCGCCAGGCACGGCCTGCCGGTGATCGAGGACGGCGCGCAGAGCTTTGGCGCCAGCCAGCACGGCCAGCGCTCCGGCAACCTGTGCACCATCGGCACCACCAGCTTCTTCCCCAGCAAGCCGCTGGGCTGCTACGGCGACGGCGGTGCGGTGTTCACCAACGACGACAAGCTGGCCAAAAAAATGCGCGAGATCCGCGTGCACGGCCAGGACCGCCGCTACCACCACCCGATCATCGGCCTGAACGGTCGCCTCGACACCATCCAGGCCGCCGTGCTGCTGGCCAAGCTGCCCAGCTTCCCGGACGAAGTAGCCGCCCGCGACCGCATCGGCGCCCGCTACACCGCGCTGCTGCAAGACGTGGCGCGCGTGCCGGTAATCGTGGACGGCAACAGCCACGTGTACGCGCAGTACACCATCGAAGTGGATAACCGCGAAGCGGTGCAGCAAGCGCTGCAGGCGCTGGGCGTGCCCACTGCAGTGCATTACCCGATTCCGCTGCACCTGCAGCCAGCCTTTGCCCACCTGGGCCAGGGCGAGGGCAGCTTCCCGGTAGCCGAAGCCGCCGGCCGCCGTGTGATGAGCCTGCCGATGCACCCGTTCCTGGACGAGGCGACGCAAGACGCTATCGTGGCAGCGGTGAAGAAAGCGTTGGCCTAAGTCATGCCGTTCGTCCCGCCGCGCGTGCTGCAGCTGTACCGGCGTATTGCCGCAGGTGGCTTTGTGCGCAACGTTGCTACCCTGGTAGGCGGGGCGGCGGTGGCGCAGTTTCTGCCGGTACTGTTTACCCCGCTGTTGACACGGCTGTACTCGCCGACTGACTTTGGGGTACTGACGCACTTTGTGGCGTGGCTATCCAACCTGGTAGTGATCGCGACCTGGCGCTACGACATGGCCATCGTACTGCCCAAAGAGGACGACGACGCCATCCGCCTGCTGATGCTGGCACTGGGCTTCAATACCTTGCTGCTGGCGGTGCTCAGCGTGCCGCTGTGGCTGGAAAACGGCTGGTTGTCCGGCCATCTGGCCGCGCCAGAGCTGGCACCGTGGCTGCCCCTGCTGCCGCTGGGGGTTTGGTTGGCCGCCAATAACCAGATCTGGACCAACTGGAATAACCGCCAGCGTCGTTACAACCTGAACGCCCAAGGGCGGGTAGGGCAGTCGCTGGCGATGAGCCTGGTGCAGCTGGGCGGCGGTTTTGCCAAGTTAGGCACGCTGGGGCTGATCGTCGGCCAGCTGGCCGGACAGGGCAGCTCCTGGCTGCTGCAAAGCCGGCCTGACTTGCGCCTGCTGCCGGCCTGGTTACAGCGGGCTCGCGATGGTGGTGTACGTCGGCTGATGGTGCTGTACCGCGAGTTCCCGCTGGTCAATACCCCGCACGCTTTTGTGGTGGCCTTGCAGGACTCGCTGATGGTACAGCTGCTGACGGTGATCGCCAGCGCCGAGGTGATGGGGCATTACGGCCTGGTACTGCGTGTGCTCAAATTGCCGGCGGCGCTGTTGGGGCAGGCAGTTTCGCAGGTGCTGTACCGCGATCTGGCCGAGGCGCACAGCCAGCGGCAGCCACTACGGCCATTGCTGGCCAAGGCCCAGCTGGTACTGGGCGCGGTATCGTTATTGCCGTTTGCCGTGCTGATGGTCTGGGGCGAGCCGCTATTTGCGCTGGCCTTTGGCGAAGCTTGGCGTGACGCGGGTGTGATTGCCGGCTTGCTGGTGCCGTCTTTCTTTTTCATGTTTATTGCCACGCCTTGCTTCATGGTGCCGATGGTGCTGTCGCGTCAGCGTACGTCGTTCCTGTTTGCCCTGCTGGGGATTGCGGCCAACCTGGGTACGCTGGGGGTGGTGTACTGGCTGGATCACGACGCCCATATGGTGTTCCGTTTGCAGGCCTGGGTGATGTCGGTTTATTACGTGATTTACATGATGTGGATTTATCGTCTGTGCCGCCAGCAGGAGGCCAGCCATGCTTGAGCGACTCTGGCTCTGGCTGCATGCCTGCTGTTTGCGTTTGCGGGGGGCACGGCTTGCGGAAGGTGCACGCGTTAATGCCGGCACCCGTTTCAGCCACGTACGCGGCATTCGTCTGGGAGCGCACGCCCGTCTGTACTGGGGCGGCGATGTGCTGCTGGGGCCGCGTGGCCGGTTTGATGTTGGCCACCACAGTCACCTGGCACCCTACCATTACTGCCTGGTGGCTGATAACCGGCTGAGCATTGGCGACCACGTCGCCATCGGCCCGCGCTGCCAGTTTTTCTGTCACAGCAACGGCATTCCGGCCGACGCGCCGGCCACGCCGTTTACCGCCTGCCACATCGATGGCGATATCCGCATCGGCAACAACGTACTGATTGGCGCCGGCTGTATCGTGTTGCCTGGCACCGTGATCGGCGACAACGTGGTGGTGGGTGCCGGCAGCGTGGTGAAGGGCGTGCTGGACAGTGGCTGGGTATACGCCGGAACCCCGGCGCGCAAGGTAAAACCACTATGCTGACCGGCAACTCGCTCACCCTCACCCAGCTGTTTACCGCACTGCCGGCCATGCTGCTGGGGCGTCGCCGCCATCGCGCCGCGTTGCGCCTGGCACTGGCCAGCCTGTTCGGCGTGGCGGTCGAGCGCATCCGCCTGTTCGACAGCGGTCGCGCCGCCTTTGCCGCCTTGCTGAAACTGCACGACGTGCAGGCCGGCGACGACGTGCTGGTGCCGGCCTTTACCTGCGTGGTGGTGCCCAACCAGGTGCCGCCCAGCGGCGCGCGCGTGCGTTTTGTCGATATCGCCGCCGGCGGGCTGAATCTGGACTGGCTGGCGCTGGACGCCGCTATCCGCCCGGCCACCCGCGTGGTGGTGGTGCCGCACAATTTCGGCGTGGCATGCGAGGTACCCACCTGGCTGCGCGAGAAACACCGCCAGGTGCGCTTTGTTGACGACGCCGCCCACGGCTTTGCCTCGCAGCTGGACGGCCAGTGGTTGGGCACCTACCACGACGGCGCGTTTTTCAGTTTTGAATACAGCAAGAACCTCACTGGCGGTATTGGCGGCTTGGCGATTTTACCGGCTGGCGCCAGCCTGCCGGATGCCGACTTGCCCGAGCTGCGCTGTGCCGACGAGTGGCGCTTGCTGGCCACCTTGCTGTCGCACCTGTTGGCCGCACGTTGGCCGCTGGCCGGGCGCATCAGCATGGCGTTGGCACGCCGCGTGGGGCTGGTGTACCGCTCCGGCGACGATGAAGTACTGTTCGGCGAGCCGCACCCGGCGCGCGCCATGCCGCTGTTGTCCAGCGTGCTGGTGCGCCGCCAGCTGGCCAGCCTGCCCGCCGTGCTGGCGCACAAGCAGGCGCTGGTGGCGCGTTACCGCAACGCGCTGGCCACGCTGCCGGCCTTGCGGCAGTGGCCGGCGGACAACAGTACGCACTGGGTGCGTTACCCGTTTGCGCTGCCGCGCCCTGTCGCCGACAAGGCCGCGCTGGCGCGCCGTCTGAGTGCGGCCAGCGGGCTGAATATCGGCGTCTGGTTCGACGACGTCATCCACCCTGCCGGCAGCTTCCGCCATGGTTACCGCGCCGGCCAGGCACCGCACGGCGAGGCGCTGGCCGCTACCGTGCTGAACCTGCCGGTCAACATTGCCATCGGTGTGGACGCCGCGCTGGAGCGCAAGCTGGCGCGGCTGATGGCGGCATTGCAGGCGGAGCTGGACGCATGAGTACCGCTGCCATTTTTTTAGCCACGAAAGCACACGAAAAGCACGACAATCCTGCTCTTGCAGTGGGCGTATCAGGCCGCTGGCGCGTGGGCTACGGCCGGCTTCCGTGTGGTCGGTGTGTTTCCGTGGAGAATAATCGGGTTAAACCATGAAGCTTCTTCTGATCGGCTCCGCCTCGGTGCACACCCACCGCTACCTGGCCGGTATCGCCCCGCACGTGGCCGAGGTGCACCTGGCCAGCAACGGCCCGCTGCCGCCGCGCTACCACGCGGCCAACCTTGGGCGAGTGCTGCAGGTGGATTTCAGCCTGAAGGCGCTGGGTACCGCTAGCCGCCTGGCGCGGCTGATAGACGAGATCAAACCCGACATCGTGCACGTGCACCAGGCCAATAGCGTGGCCTGGCACGCGCGCCGCGCGCTGGCTGGCCGCAAGCTGCCGTGGGTGCTCACCACCTGGGGCTCGGACGTGCTGCTGCTGCCGCAACAGAACGCCCTGATGAAAAAAATGGTGGCGGCCAACCTGGCCGCTGCCAGTGCCGTCACCAGCGATTCGCTGCACATGGCCGCCGTGTGCCGCCAGCTGGCCGCTGTGGCGCGTATGGACGTGCTGAATTTCGGCATGGACGCGCTGCCGCCGCCGCCGGACATCGCCGCCAAGCCGCTGTCGGTACTGTCGTGCCGGCTGCACAAGCCGCTGTACCGCATCGACGCCATTCTCCGCGCCTGGGCCGAGGTAGAAGCCGACGCCACGCTGGCCGGCTGGCAGCTCACCGTGGCCGCCAGTGGCGACGAAACCGCCAACTTGCAGGCGCTGGCGCAGCAACTGGGGCTGCAGCGGGTGGTGTTTACCGGCTTTGTGGCGCCCGAGGTACTGGCGCAGCACTACCGCGACGCGCGCGTGTTTGTCAGCGTGCCGATGAGCGATGCCACCAGTATCAGCCTGCTGGAGGCCATGGGCCACGGCTGCCTGCCCGTGCTGTCCAACCTGCCGGCCAACCTGGAGTGGGTACTGGACGGCGTTAACGGCGCCATCGTGGAAGACCTGGGCCGGTTGGGCAACGCGCTGAAGACGCAGCTGCGGCAAGCGGGGGATAATGCGCGTCTGGCCAGCGCTGCGGCGCTGAACCGCCAGCTGGTACAGACCAAAGGGCTGTACCGCGAGAACATGCAGCGCTTTGCACAGATTTACCGGGAGTTGTGCTGAGTTTTTTTGGCCACGAAACCCACAAAAGGGCACGAAAAGATAAAGGCACTGTTGCCACGGAATACACCGAAGGCACGGAAAAACCATCGCCCAAGCAAGGTTGGCCGCAGTGGTGTCAGTGTGCTTCCGTGCTTTCCGTTTTGTCCGTGGCTAAGATAGGTTTGTGTTTTTTCGTGGCCAAAAGCTCCCCGGCCAAGCAACGAGTCGTTACCCGTACACAGGTTTGAACAGATGAAAATTGCCCATCTCACCAGCGCCCATCCGCGCCACGATATCCGCATCTTCGTGAAAGAGTGCGCCACACTGGCCGAAGCCGGTCACGAGGTGCACCTGATCGTGGCCGACGGCAACGGCGACGAGATCAACCGCGGCGTGCGCCTGCACGACGTGGGGCCGAAAAGCGGCGGCCGGCTGTCGCGCATGACCGGCACCGTGAAGCGTGTGTACGAAAAAGCCCTGCAGCTGATGCCGGACGTGGCGCACTTTCACGACCCGGAGCTGATTCCCGCCGCGCTGCGCCTGCAGCAGGCCGGCATCAAGGTGGTGTACGACGTGCACGAGGACGTGCCGCGGCAGGTATTGGCCAAACACTGGATTCCCGGCATGGCGCGGCCGCTGGTGTCGCGCGGGGTGGAAACGCTGGAAGACTACGCCGCACGCCGTTTCGACGCCATCGTGGCCGCCACGCCGGTGATCCGCCGCCGCTTCGAAGAGGCCGGCGCCCGCCGCGTGGTGGACGTGTGCAACTACCCCATCCTGGCCGAGCTGGTGCGCGACACGCCGTGGGCCAGCCGCCGCAACGAGGTGTGCTACCTGGGCGGCATCAGCCGCACCCGTGGCATCGAGCCCATCATCGCCGCGCTGCCGGACACCGATACCCGCCTCAACCTGGCTGGTCTGTGGAGTGAGCCGGACCTGAAAGCCGCGTTGCAGCGCGAAGCCGGCTGGAGCCGCGTCAACGACCTGGGCGTGCTGGACCGCGCCGGCGTGGCCGACGTGCTGGCCGCCAGCAAGGTCGGCCTGGTGACGCTGCTGCCCACGCCCAGCTACGTGGAGTCGCTGCCGATCAAGCTGTTCGAGTATATGGCGGCCGGCATGCCGGTGATTGCCAGTGATTTCCCGCTGTGGCGCGAGATTATCGAGGATGCCGACTGCGGCCTGCTGGTGGACCCGCAAGACCCGCGCGCCATCGCCGACGCCATCGCCCAGCTGCTGGGCGACGACGAACGCGCCCGCCTGATGGGCCTGTCCGGCAAGCAAGCGGTGCTGGCCAAATACAGCTGGGCTGCCGAAGGCGCCAAGCTGGTGGATTTGTACCGGGGGTTGGCCGCATGAAGCGTTCGATGCCGATGACCCTGCTGCGCGTGGCGCTGCCGTTGTGGCTGCTGTTCTGTCTGGTGCAATGGCTGTGGTACGGCGCACCGCTTACCGCCGCCACGCTGGGCGGCCACGCCGCGCTAGCGCTGGCTTACACGCTGTGGCACTGGCGCAATGGCGCCTGGTTTGCGCGGCTGGCGGCCAACGATTACGCCGGCTGGCAGCGTGTGGCGCAAGGCGGCCAGATGCGCTTTCTGATGGCTTACGGCCTGTCCAGCCGCGGCATGATGCTGGCCTGCCTGGTGGTGGGCATGCAGTGGGTGGCCAGTGGCGCTATCCCCAGCACCGAACGCCTGCTGACCCACGGCATGCTGTGGGCGCCGCTGGGCATTGTGCTGGCGTATTTCGACTGGCTGCGCATGGAACAAGCCAGCAGCCAGGTCTCCTGAATGTGTCGGGCAGCGCGGCTGCCCGGAAACCGACTATGAAAATCCTCTACATCAACCATTACGCCGGCAGCCCGCTGCATGGCATGGAATTCCGCCCCTACTACCTGGCCCGCGAATGGGTGAAAGCCGGCCACGAAGTGCATATCGTGGCGGCCGACTACTCGCACCTGCGCCAGCGCAACCCGGAGTTAACGGCCAAGTACGCCGACCAGGACATCGACGGCATCCGCTACACCTGGTGCAAGACGCCGCGTTACGAGGGCAACGGTACCAAGCGCGTCATCAATATCTTCCGCTTTCTGGGCCGTGTGCTGGGTCTGTCCGGCCGCTACCTGCGCGACTGGAAACCGGACGTGGTGATTGCTTCGTCCACCTACCCGCTGGATACCATCCCGGCGGCGTTTATCGCCGGCAAAACCGGCGCCAGACTGGTGTACGAGGTGCACGATCTGTGGCCGCTGACGCCGGTAGAGGTGGGCGGCATGAGCCCCAAGCACCCGTTTATCCGCCTGCTGCAGTGGGCCGAGGACTTTGGCTACAAGAAAGCCGACACCGTGGTGTCCATGCTGCCGTGCGCCCGCGACTACATGATGGCGCACGGCATGGCGCCGGAAAAATACGTGGTCATCCCCAATGGTGTAGACGTAGCCGAGTGGCAGGGCCAGCCCGAGCCGCTGCCGGCCGAGCACCGCATGCGCCTGGCCGAGCTGAAGGCGCAGAAGCGCTTTATCCTGGGTTACGCTGGCGGCCACGGCCTGGCCAACGCGCTGGACTACCTGCTACAGGCGGCCAGCCTGATCCGGCAAGACCCGGCGCTGGCCGACAAGCTGCAGGTGGTGCTGGTAGGCGACGGCCCCGACAAGGCCGAGCTGGTGGCGCAGGCGCAGGCGTTGGGCCTGGATAACGTCAGCTTTTTGCCGGCCATTGCCAAGCGCGCGGTGCCGGCCTTCCTGGCCGAGTGCGACGCGCTGTACATCGGCTGGCGCAAGCTGCCGATCTACCGCTTCGGCATCAACCCCAACAAGCTGTTCGATTACATGATGGCCGCGCGCCCGGTGCTGCACTCGGTAGAGGCGGGCAACGACATGGTGGCCGAGTCCGGCTGCGGCGTCAGCGTGGCAGTGGAAGACCCGGCCGCCATTGCCGACGGCATCCGCCGCCTGCTGGCCACCACGCCGAACGAGCGCGGCCGCATGGGCGCCGCCGGCAAGCAGTTTGTGCTGGCCAAGCACGATTACGCGGTGCTGGCGCGCCGCTTCCTGCAGGGCTTGCGCTAAGGCGCTGGCCAGCAACACCACAGGGCCTGACACGATGAGCGAACCCTACTGGAACCCGATGGTGCCGGAACTGACCGTGCGCGACATGGCGCAATCGCTGCCGTTTTATCTGGCTGCCGGTTTTGGCGTGCGCTTTCGTCGCAGTGCGCCCGATTTTGTCTACCTGGAGCAGGGCCAGGTGCAGCTGATGCTGGAAGCCTGGCACCCGCAAGGCTGGCATACCGGCGAGCTGCAGCTGCCGTTTGGGCGCGGTATCAACCTGCAGATCGAAGTAGACGACGTAACCGCGTTGGCCGCACGGCTGCAGGCAGCTGGCTACGCCTGCTTCCGCCCGGTGCAGGAAAGCTGGTACGCGGTGTCCGGGCACGAGGAAGAAGGCCAGCTGGAAGGCCTGTGGCAAGACCCGGATGGTTACCTGCTGCGTTTTGTCGAAATCCTGGGCAGCCGCCCGCGATCACCGGAGGCCGCATGAGCCAGCAGCCGCACATCCGCTTTGATTTTGCCGACGGCCTGCGCGGCCTGGCCATGCTGGCCGTGGTGTTGTTCCACTACACGCAGACGTTCTGGCAGCGCCGCGACCGCATTGCCGAGGTGATGAGCGTGCCGCCGCTGCCGGGCTACGACGGCGCGTCGTTCGTGCTGCCGTTCAACCTGGGCGCGGTGGGGGTGGGGCTGTTTTTGCTGATTTCCGGCCTGCTGATTCCGCTGTCGCTGACGCGCATGGGCACGTTGCGCTTTGCCGTGTCGCGCTTCTTCCGCATCTACCCCACTTACTGGGCCGGGCTGGCGGTGACGGTGGCCGCGCTATGGTTGGCCGCACAGCTGCCTGGCGGCGTGTGGAGCGTGAGCGCGCGCGACGTGCTGGGCCACGTCAGCATCGCGCTGATCGACTGGATAGGCGGCCGCAATATCGACCCGGTGATGTGGACGCTGAAGGTGGAGCTGTGGTTTTACGCCATGCTGGGCGGCGCGTTTGCCATCACCGGCCGCCGCATCAAGTGGGCGATCTGGCTGCTGCTGCCGCTGCTGGTGTGGCTGTGTCGCTTTGCGCCGGTAAACGGTTTTCAGACCATTGTCTGTTACTTCCCGCTGATGTTTGCCGGCAGCTGGGTGTACTTCTACCAGACCGGCCACGCCGGCCGCGTGGAAACCGGGCTGCACTTTATCGGCATGCTGGCGCTGTACGTGTGGCTCACCGGCTGGGGCGACCCTGGCCTGTACGCCAGTTACGGCATCGGCGTGGCGCTGTTTGTGGCGGGGGCGTTGCGGCCGCAGCTGGTAGCGGCGACGCTGCTGACGCGGGTGGCCAGCGTCAGTTACGCCTGGTACGTGTGTCATGCCACGGTCGGTTACGCCATCCTGTTTACGCTGGCACAATACGGCACCCCGTGGTGGGCGATGGTGGCCATCGCGCTGGCAGTAACGTGGGGCATCGCGCAGGCCATCCATCACTGGGTGGAGCTGCCCACGCAGAAGCTGGGCAAGATGTTGTCGGATAAGTTGAAGTGAGTCGTAGCCCGGATAAGCCGTAGGCGCATCCGGGTAACGAGGGGCGCGGCCAACGGGATGGGTGGCCTGATGGGTAGGTTGGGTTGAGTGAAATGAAGCCCAACGTTTACCGCGTTGATGAACCGCTGCGCGGTGCTGCTTACATGCCGCTGTCGAGCGGCAGCGAGGTTCTTTCTTTTGCGTCGCCAAAAGAAAGAACCCAAAGAAAAGGCGACCCGGGGCTGCTCGAAACCCCGGCTGGCAACGCAGCGCCAGGGCGCCGCCGAACTCGCCCTTCGCTAACGGCTCAGGGCTCAGACAAATCGGCGTCTTAAAACCCTGGTGCTACGCCGCCAACCGGCTCGCGCCAACGGGATGGGCGGCGTCGGTCAGGTTTGGTGATGTGAGATAAGTTGGATCAGTGGAACGCATCTGGGGGACAAGGTAAGTGGTATATGTTGGGCTTCGCTAGTGCAGCTCAACCTACAGGCTACGGGCTAAAACCGGTGATAAAGGTTATATATGGCAACCTTCTTTCATGGCGAACATGAAATTTCAATTCCGTTTTTCTCGGATATTGATTTGAAGAAATATTTTGATCAGGGTGCTCTGATTATTGATTTTGTTGGTGAGGTTGTTGTCCTCGCGGCTGATCCTCGAGTCGATGCAAGACTGGCTAAAGTGAAAAATACATTGCTAGTTGATGGCCACTCTTTTGCCGCAAATCATAGAGTTCTAATCGAAGTTTCAGAGTATTGTTTGAATTCGTTTGTTTTGCCTGAGTTGCAAGAGTGGTCTTGGAAAGTAACGGCAGTTATGTATGACAAACCGGCCGATAAATTTTCCAAATCAATGTGCAGAACATTATTTTATGAATCAGAAAAAGGCAAGATTAGCCTTGATAGGGCTGTCGGACTCATTGCGGAATTCGTGAGGCTTACTCATGAAGCTGATTTGACTCCTGAGCATAAGTATAAATTTGATAGATTTTATGCGCATGATGTTTTGTTGAAAGGCGTGCCGAATAAACTAAGTAAAGATTTGTATAAGGATTGTGCGAGAAGTTTAGGTTTTCTACCTTACTCTGATGCTAAAGTAAGTGAATTTGCTAGAAATTTCCATAAATTTCCATATTCTTGTGATTATTTGCCAGCGGAGAAGATAGCTGAGATAACAGTGCATCTGCGGCGGGCTGAAACTATTTTATCAAGCAAGGCGAGTTTGTATAACAAGCCTCGTAACCCAATGGATATAATCAAGGCTACTGGGGCTGAGTGTTACTTTTGTGGGGTGAAAGGTGTTTTCGGGTATCCTCCTTTTACTTCGTTCATGTCACAAGTTTGGCAGTCACAGGTATGTGATGATTGTCTCAGTAAGAAGATCTAAAAAATGTTTGAGCAGAAATTCCTCCCCTTCGCCCTGCCGGATATCGGCGAGGACGAGATCAATGAAGTGGTCGACGCACTGCGTTCCGGCTGGGTGACCACCGGCCCGAAAACCCGCCAGTTCGAGGCGGATTTTGCTGCCTACATTGGCGGCGGGGTGGAGGCCATCGCGGTGAATTCCGCCACCGCCGGCCTGCACCTGGCGCTGGAAGCGGTGGGGGTGAAAGAGGGCGACGAGGTGATCGTGCCCAGCTACACCTTTACCGCCACCGCCGAGGTGGTGCGCTACCTGGGCGCGCACCCGGTGTGTGTGGACGTGGACGCTGCCACCTTCAACATCCGTCCGGACGCCATCCGCGCCGCCATCACCGACAAGACCCGCGCCATCATTCCGGTGCACTTTGCCGGCCTGGCCTGCGATATGGACGCCATCATCGCCATCGCGCGTGAGCACGGGCTGAAGGTGGTGGAAGACGCCGCCCACGCCATGCCCACCTACTACAAGGGCACGCTGGTGGGGGCGCTGGATTCCGACGTGACGGTGTTCAGCTTCTACGCCAACAAGACCATGACCACCGGCGAAGGCGGCATGGTGGTATCGCGCCACGCCGACATCATCGCCCGCTGCAAGGTAATGCGCCTGCACGGCATCAGCCGCGACGCTTTCGACCGCTATACCTCCAAGACCCCGGCCTGGTACTACGAAGTGGTGGCCCCGGGCTACAAGTACAATATGCCGGATACCGCCGCGGCGATGGGCATCCACCAGCTGAAGAAGATCGACGCTTTCCTGCAAAAGCGCGAGGCGATGGCCGCGCGCTACGACGCCGAGCTGGCCGGCTTGCCGCTGACCCTGCCCGCGCACCCGGCCGACGCCGGCAGCAACCACGCCTGGCACCTGTACCCGGTGCGCCTGCAGCCGCAGGCCGGCATCAGCCGCGATGATTTCATCGTGAAAATGGCCGAACTGGGCATTGGCTGCTCGGTGCATTTCATTCCGCTGCACCGCCAGCCGGTATGGCGCGACACCTACGGCCTGACGCGCGAGCAGTTCCCGGTGGCCGACGCGGCGTTTGAAGCCGAAGTGACGCTGCCGCTGTACACCCGCATGAGCGACGACGACCAGACCCGCGTCATCGCCGCCGTGCGTCAGCTGCTGGGGCAGTGATGCGCGATCCGCAACAAGACCGCCAAAGCGCCGCCAGCGGCCCGGGCGCCATGTCTCCAGACACGCTGCGGCCAACGTTGGCCGCACGCCCCGGCTCGGCGCTGGCCAAGCGCCTGTTCGACCTGGTGGCGGTGCTGGCCGGCCTGTGGCTGATCTGGCCGCTGCTGTTGGCCATCGCGCTGTGGGTAAAGCTGGATTCGCCCGGCCCGGTGTTCTTCCGCCAGGTGCGGGTAGGGCGCGGCGGCCAGCTGTTCCGCATCCACAAGTTCCGCACCATGAAGATCGGTGCCGAAGCCGCCGGCCAGCTGACGGTGGGTGCCGACCAGCGCGTCACGCGCGCCGGCCACCTGCTGCGCAAGACCAAGCTGGACGAGCTGCCGCAGCTGCTGGACGTGCTGTACGGCGACATGAGCCTGGTGGGCCCGCGCCCCGAGGTGCCCAAATACGTGGCGCACTACCCGGATAGCGTGAAGGACATCGTGCTGTCGGTACGCCCCGGCATTACCGACTGGGCGTCGATCCGCATGATCGACGAGAACGAAATACTGGGCAAAGCCGCCGACCCGGAACGCGCCTATATCGAGCAGGTACTGCCGGAAAAGCTGGGCTACTACGTGCGCTACGCACAAAGCCACACACTGGCCGGCGACGTGCAGATTATCGTTGCTACCTTGCTGAAGATTGTTACCCGCTGACAGGACAACAAGCATGAGCCGACCGGAACAGACTTACCGCGGCAGCTGCCACTGCGGCGCCGTGCAGTTCGAGATCACCACCGACTTTCCCGAACTGACCATGTGCGACTGCTCGCTGTGTCGCAAGAAAAACGCGCTGATGGTGAAGGTGCACGAGAGCCGTTTCACTTTGCTGGCCGGTGCCGAGCAGCTGGCCGAGTACCAGTTTCATACCCATACCGCCCGCCATTTCTTTTGCAAGGTGTGCGGCATTTACCCGTTCCACCGCAAGCGCGTGACGCCGGATAACTTCGGTATCAACGTGTTTTGCCTGGATGATTTCGACCCGGCCGGCATTCCGGTGCGCCAGGCCGTTGGCGCGGCCATGCCTTGAGCCGGCGCGCTGCTGAGACAAAAGGTTTACATGCTGGAAAAACTGCTTTCCTTCTCGCGCCACCACAAGATGGCGCTGCTGATGCTGCTGGATGCGCTGCTGCTGCCGCTGGCGATGTGGAGCGCAGTGCTGCTGCGCCTGGGCGGCAACTGGGACCCGAAGCTGGACCCGTATCTGTGGATTTTCGCCGTGCCGCCGCTGTGGGTGTTGCCCATCTTCATCAAGCTGGGCCTGTACCGTGCGGTGCTGAAGTTTCTGGACGACCGCATCGTCTACACCGTGTTTGTCGGCGTGTCGCTGTCGGTGCTGGTGCTGATGGCGGTGATCCTGATGGCGGGTATTGGCGCCTTTCCGCGCACCTCCATCATCATCTTCTGGGTGTTCGCCATGGCCTACATCGGCGGCAGCCGCTTCCTGCTGCGCGGGGTGGTGCGCCGTATCGACGCGCTGGACGCGCCGCGCCGGCCGGTGCTGATCTACGGTGCCGGCCGCGCCGGCCTGCAGCTGATGGCCGGCCTGCTGGAAGGGCGCGAGTACCGCCCGATGGCGTTTGTGGACGATAACCCGCAGCTGTGGCGCCGCACCTTCCGCGGCCTGGCGGTGCACGGCCCGCACGAGCTGCCGCAGCTGCTGCAGGACACCGAGGCCGAGCTGATCCTGCTGGCCATCCCGTCGGCCAGCCGTGGCCGCCACCGCGAGATACTGGAAAAACTGGAACCGCTGCACGTGCCGATCAAGCGCCTGCCGGGCATGGCAGACCTGGTATCCGGCGAGGTGCGCGTCACCGAGCTGCGAGAGGTGGGCATCGACGACCTGTTGGGCCGCGACCCGGTACCGCCGCAGCCCGAGCTGCTGGCGGCCAACATCGCCGGCAAGGTGGTGATGGTCACCGGCGCGGGCGGGTCGATTGGCTCCGAGCTGTGCCGCCAGATCGTGCGGCAGAAGCCGGCGCGCATCGTGCTGTTCGAGGCCAGCGAGTACGCGCTGTACGCCATCGACCAGGAGCTGGCCAAGCTGGCGCCGGCGGTGCCGCGGGTACCGTTCCTGGGCAGCGTTACCGACTACCCGCGCCTGCTGGCGGTACTGCAGGGCATGCGCGTGGACACCGTCTACCACGCTGCCGCCTACAAGCACGTGCCGATGGTGGAACACAACCCGGTGGCCGGTATCGTCAACAACGCCTTTGGCACCGACACCTGCGCCCGCGCCGCCGAAGACGCCGGCGTGGCCACTTTTGTGCTGATCTCTACCGACAAGGCCGTGCGGCCAACCAATGTGATGGGCGCCACCAAACGCCTGGCCGAGCTCGCGCTGCAGGCGCGCCACGCGGCCGGCAGCCGCACCCGCTTCGTGATGGTGCGTTTTGGCAATGTGCTGGGCAGTTCCGGCTCGGTGGTGCCGCTGTTCAAGCAGCAGATCGCCAGCGGCGGCCCAGTGACGCTGACGCACCCGGAGATTACCCGCTACTTCATGACCATTCCCGAGGCGGCGCAGTTGGTGATCCAGGCTGGCGCGATGGGGCAGGGCGGCGACGTGTTCGTGCTGGACATGGGCGAGCCGGTACGCATCATCGACCTGGCGCGGCGCATGATTCATCTGTCCGGCTTGCAGGTGCGCGACGAGCGCAACCCGCAAGGCGACGTGGAGATTCGCTGCACCGGCCTGCGCCCGGGTGAAAAGCTGTACGAAGAGCTGCTGATCGGCGACAACGTGCTGCCTACCGACCACCCGCGCATCCTGCGTGCGCAGGAATACCACCTGGCACCGGCCGAGCTGGCACAGCATATGGCGGCCTTGCGTGCGGCGTGCGATGCGCTGGACGCGGCACAGGCCTTTGCGCTGATGCAGGGCGTGGTGCACGAGTTCAAAGCGGCCGAGGCCACCGTGGACTGGCTGGTACAGGCGCGGCGCTAGTACGTACCGACAGCGCTTTGCTGCATCAACGCACAAGGCCCGCCGGCAATGCCGGCGGGCCTTGTGCTTGCCTAGTTGGCCGCATTGCCTGCGGCCAACCGTCTTACCCTGCTTTCTGGCTCACTTGCTGCAGGATGGTGCTGCTGGTGGCGTAGTCCTTGTTCAGGTAAATCTTGGCAAACGAGTGCCCCAGCAGGTCGCTGATCGGGTGGAAACCGATGCTGGCGTTGGCCGGCAGCACGTTTTTCACCACGCGCAGGCCGTTGATCACCTGGTCCCAGCTGGAGGTGACGTAGCTCGATTGCGGCAGCACGTATTGCGCCGGCGTGGCCACGCCCACCGTCACCACCTTGCCCAGCGCTTTTTCCGGGCCGCCTACCAGCAGGTTCTGCCCCACGTTGGCGTACAGATTACCCTGCGAGTGCGCTACCAGCACCACCTTGCGGCCCTCGCCCAGATAACGGCGGTACATGCCCACGTGTTGCGGCAGCTCGGTCATTTGTTGCTCGCCGGCAAAGCTGTTCACGTAGCTGTCTACCATCGCCTGGCTCATCCAGCCCGGCTGCGCGGCGCCGCCGTCCACGTAGCGCCAGAAGTCGCGCGCGCTTTGTGTTTCCTGGTTTTTCTGGCGGAACACCTGCTGCAGGTCGGCAAAGAAGCCGTTGGTGGCGTTGTAGGCGTTGCCATAAACGTAGCCCTTGTCCAGCTTGCGTGCCTGCAGGCTGCTTTTCAGCAGCTGCAGGCTGGCGACGGCGTCGTCAAACGTGTTCTGGATGCCGTTGACGTAGACCACGGCCGCCGGCGCGGCGTGGGCGCTGCCGGCGATGGCCAGCAGCAGGGTGGCGGCGAGTGTGCTAGTGCGTGTGTGCATGGGTGTCTCCCGAAGTGCGTTGCTTAGGGTTGTGTTACCGGTGCCGTACGGCAGGCTTCGGCGCCGGGGTCGGCAAAGTACTGGCCGGCGGCCAGCCCTTGAAAGCGGATATAGGCGTCGCTGTCGGCCGGGCGGCTCAGCATTTCGGCACGCGCGGCGATGATCTGGTCGTAGGCCCATTGCTGGTCCTGGCCGCTGCTTTCCAGCGTGGCCGGGTCCATGACGCAGGCAATGGCGCGGGCGATGCGTACACCGGCGCGGTGGGCACTAGCCTGGTCGTGCACCTCGTGTATGGCTTGCGCCCAGCCTGCGGCCAACTGCTGCATGGCTTGGTGTAGCAGCGGGTTGCTGCCGTAGCGCGCGGCCAGCCATGTCTGCATCTCGTCCGGCACGGCGTTGGCCGGGCGTGTTGCTGCTACCGGCATGGCCGGTATGGCGGGCAGGGGCAGGGCTGCCGCGGTGGCTGCCGCAGCTGCCGGGCTGGCCTGCGGCGCAGGGGCGGTATCGGGCGTAGCCGGCCATAACAGCCACGCCAGCAATACGCTGGCGCACAGGGTAATCAGGTAAGGCATGGGCGGTTCCGGGTGGGGGCTGGGGACACTATGCCGCGGTTTTATGTCGATAATTAAACGTTTGTTAGCCATTATCGAAATGTGCATTTGCAGCATGTCGACATATTGCAACAAAGGCGCAATACCGCGCCTGGCCTGGCTTTGCGTGGTGCTCAGCACGGGCGATGCATAGCGATTTTACGATTGGTATGCACAGCTATCTTGCAATACACAGTAGTGCGCTGCTAGGATAAAACCATCATCAGCGGCGCAGTGCCGGCTGGTTCCTTGTATTGCAAGGTAGTGAGGAGACGACGATGAGATCACCCATAACAGGCCATGCGCGGGCGGCTACGCCATACACCCAATCGCAGCAAGCCAGCCGCAGCCTGTGCGCTGGCGGCAAGCCGGCTGGGCGCCACGCAGCGCGCCGGGCTGGGGAAGGACGCGCTGCATGAAGACGCAATTACGCAAAGGCACGCTGGAGATGTGCGTGCTGGCGGTGCTGGCCCGGCACGATAGCTATGTGTACGAGATCGTCAGCACGCTGGCGCAAAGCATGGACATCAGCGAAGGCACCATCTACCCGCTGATGCGGCGGCTGCAGGGCGACGACTGGGTCAGCACCTATCTGGTGGAGTCGGCCAGCGGGCCGGCGCGCAAGTACTACCGGCTGACGCCGGCCGGTGGCGAGGCGCTGGCCGCCATGCGCCGGGAATGGGGCAGCTTCGTTGCCGAGATCAATGCCGTGCTGGGGCAGCCCCGGCCAGAAGGAGACACACCATGAACCGTGAACAGTATCTGCAAAGGTTGGCCGCCGCACTGGGCAAACTCGGCCCGGCCGAACGCGACGAGATCCTGGCCGACTACCGCGCCTATTTTGACGACGCCGCCGCCGATGGCCGCAGCGAGGCCGAGGTGTGCGCCGCGCTGGGCGAGCCGGAACGCCTGGCGCGCGAGCTCACCGCCGAGCGCAAGCTGGCCGACTGGGAGGCCGACAAAAGCCCGGCCAATATGAAGCAGGCGCTGGGTGCGCTGGCCGGCCTGGGCGTGCTGAACGTGCTGCTGGCTTTTCCCTACCTGTTCTTGCTGACCTGGCTGGCTAGCCTGTGGCTGGGGGCGGTCGGCATGCTGGTAGCCGGTTTGCTGATTACCGGCGGCTGGGCCAGCCATAGCGTGTTCGGCTGGCCGTCGCTGGACAATATCGTGGTGAACGACAGCGGCGTCGGCCCGTGGCTCATCGCTGCCGGCCCGCGCGATGGCCAGCCGCCACACATACGCATTGAAAGCGATCATGGTGAAACGGTGCGCATCGAACCGGACCCCGCCAGCGGCAAGCTGGTGATAGAAGCGCGCGACGGCGACGAGCACTTCCGCCTGGAGCGCGACGCCAGTGGCCAGTTGTCGCAGCTGCGTATCGGTGACGGTGTCGACAGCATCGAGCTGAGCGGCTTGCCCAAAGCGTCCTCTGGCAGCGTACTGGTACTGGGGCTGGTGCTGACCCTGCTGGGGCTGATCGGCAGCATACTGGGCTGGAAAGTGTTGCGCTGGGTGTGGCACGGCACCGGCCGCTGGCTACGCTGGCAGCAGCGCCTGGTAGCGGGCGAGGCGGCAGTACGGTAGGCTGCGGCCAACCTTTGACACCGGAGCAGGCATGGAAACCCGCTGGCTGGAAGACTTTCTGGTATTGGCCGAAACCGGCAGCTTCACCCGCTCGGCCGAGCTGCGCCATCTGACGCAGCCGGCGTTTTCCCGCCGCATCAAGGCGCTGGAAAACTGGTTGGGCGCCGACCTGATCGACCGCACCACCTGGCCGACGCGGCTCACGCCGGCCGGCGAGCTGCTGCAGGAAAAAGCGCGCCTGCTGGTAGGCGAGCTGTCCAGCACGCGCAGCCTGCTGCGCGGCTTGCAGCAGGCCGACGCGGCCACGCTCACGCTGGCGGTGCCGCATACGCTGTCGTTCGGCTTCGTGCCGCGCTGGCTGGCGGACGAGCAGGCCACGTTGGGCGAGGTAGCCTGGCGCCTGCTGGCGCATAACGTGCACGACGCGGTGATTGCGCTGACCGAGGGCAACGCCGACCTGTTGCTGTGCTACCACCACCCGCGCCACCCGGTAGAGCTGCCGGACAGCCGCTACCAGGGCTTGTGTCTGGGCAGCGAAACGCTGCAGCCGTTCAGCCGTGCCGAGCGCGGCCAACCCTTGTGGCAGCTGCCCGGCAGCGACGGCGCGCCGCTGCCGTTTCTGGCCTACGGCCCCAATGCCTACTTTCGCCGCATGGTGGAGCTGATCATCGAACGCGCGCCGCAGCCCTGCCTGCTGCAGCAGCGCTTCGAAACCGACATGGCCGAAGGCCTGAAGGCCATGGTGCTGGAAGGCCACGGCGTGGCGTTTTTGCCGCAGAGCGCGGTGCAGCGCGAGCTGGCCGCCGGGCAGCTGGCCGCCGCCGGCGGCGAGGCGTGGTCGCTGCAAATGGAAATCCGCGTATACCGCGATGCGCGGCGCGAGCTGCCGCAGCTGGATGCGCTGTGGCAAGGGTTGGCCGCACGCTACCCGGCGGTGTGAGCGTGGGGTGAGCGGGCTATCCGGGCGTTAGCCAGGCGGGTACCCCTGCGTATGTTCGCGTTCGCCAGCAGTTTGCCAGCCTGGTGAACCCGGCACGCTACACACAATCCACGTGGCGAATGTCTTTGCCTGTGTTCAACCGGTGTCTTTTTGGCTCAATATCCTGGCACGTTGGCCGCAAAAAGCCGCTATTTGCCAGATCATGCAAATCTTGCATGATCCTATCGCCATTCGGAATTGGCCGCCGCCATGGCGCTGCCGCTACAGTGCACGCACTCCACAAAAAGCAAAAGACAACACCTATGACCACCCGCCTGGAACACGATCTGCTGGGGGACCGCGAGGTCCCGGCACACGCCTACTGGGGCGTGCACACCCTGCGTGCTATCGAAAACTTCCCTATCACCGGCCAGACCATCGCCAGCTACGGCGACCTGATCCGTGCATTGGCGGTGATCAAACAGGCTGCCGCGCTGGCTAACCACCAGCTGGGCATTCTGGCCGATCACCACAAGGAAGCCATCGTGCTGGCCTGCGAGGAAATCCGCGCCGGCAAGCTGCACGACCAGTTTGTGGTAGACGTGATCCAGGGCGGTGCTGGCACCTCCACCAATATGAACGCCAACGAGGTGATCGCCAACCGCGCGCTGGAGCTGTTGGGCCACGCCAAGGGCGAGTACCAGCACCTGCACCCCAACGAACATGTGAACATGGGGCAGAGCACCAACGACGTGTACCCCACCGCGCTGCGCCTGGCCACCTTCTGGGGCGTACAGCGCCTGCTGGCGGCGATGGCGCGCCTGCGCGACGCCTTCGACGACAAGGCCGACGAATTTGCCGACGTGCTGAAGATGGGGCGTACCCAGCTGCAGGACGCGGTACCGATGACGCTGGGCCAGGAATTCCGCACCTACGCCGTGATGCTGGGTGAAGACGAACAACGCCTGTACGAAGCCAGCGCGCTGATGCTGGAAATCAACCTGGGTGCCACCGCCATCGGCACCGGCATTACCGCGCACCCGGACTACACCCCGCTGGTATGCCAGAAGCTGTCGGCGCTCACTGGCCTGGCGCTGGAAACCGCGCCCAACCTGATCGAAGCCACCCAGGACTGCGGCGCCTTCGTGCAGCTGTCTGGTGTGCTGAAGCGCGTGGCGGTGAAGCTATCCAAGAGCTGCAACGACTTGCGCCTGCTGTCGTCCGGCCCGCGTGCCGGCCTGGGCGAAATCAACTTGCCGGCGCGCCAGGCTGGCTCGTCCATCATGCCGGGCAAGGTGAACCCGGTGATTCCGGAAGTGGTGACCCAGGTGGCTTACGAGGTGATCGGCAACGACATGACCGTCACTATGGCGGCGGAAGCCGGCCAACTGCAGCTGAACGCCTTCGAGCCGGTGATTGCCTACAGCCTGTTCCGCAGCGTGAGCCACCTGGCCGCCGCCTGCGACACGCTGCGCGACAACTGCGTGGTAGGCATTACCGCCAACCGCGACTACCTGCTGGACACCGTGCACCGCTCGGTAGGCCTGGTCACCGCGCTGAACCCCTATATCGGCTACGCCGCCGCCACCGAGGTGGCCACCGAAGCCCACCAGAGCGGCGGCAGCGTGTACGACATCGTGCTGCGCCGTGGCCTGCTGACCCGCGAGCAGCTGGACACCGTGCTGCAGCCGGCAGCCCTGACCAGCCCGTGCTGGCTCACGCTGTAAAGATTCCCTCTCTCTTGAATGTGATGTGAAGTTTGGCCGCCCTACCGCAAGGTATGGCGGCATTTTTTTTGCCTGCACATCGCCCGATCTGGGCGGGTACGATTGCGCAATTTGTCATGCGAACTTGCATGTTTATTGCGCTGCATGCGCAGTAGCTGCCACAAGCTTGCCTGCGCTGGCGCAGCCTGCCGCTTTGGCTGGCCTGCCTGTGTCGTGGTGCGGGATTTGCCTGATTACAGCGCGGCCGCTTTCTGCTTTAATGCCAGCCCTGCGCGGCAGGCTTGACCCTGCAGCCGGATAAAAACAAGCGCTACGGTGCTGATGTACTGCCCGGCAATGACCGGAGCGGACACTACAAAGGATTAATTTCACAAAGCAATACAGGGAAATACCGTGAAACTTAATCGATTGACCAAGATGATCCTGGCCGCCATGGTGCTGGGTATCATTGCCGGCTACGGCTGGCGTGAAGTGGCTGGTAGCGAAGAGGCGATCAAATCGTTTGCCGACCAGCTATCCATTCTGACCGACATCTTCCTGCGCCTGATCAAGATGATCATTGCGCCGCTGGTGTTCTCCACCCTGGTGGTGGGTATTGCCCGCATGGGTGATTCGGCTACCGTTGGCCGCATCGGTGCCAAAGCCATGGGCTGGTTTGTGACTGCCTCGCTGGTATCGCTGGTGCTGGGCCTGATCATGGTGAACCTGCTGAAGCCGGGCGTGGGCCTGAGCCTGCCGCTGCCGGAGGTGACCGCCAGCTCGGGTATCGAGAAAGGCGCGCTGACGCTGAAAGACTTCATCAGCCACCTGATTCCGAAGAGCGTGTTTGACGCATTGGCCAAGAACGAGATCCTGGCCATCGTGGTGTTCTCGCTGTTCTTCGGTACCGCAGCCTCGGCTATCGGCGACAAGGCCAAAGGCCTGATCGACGCTATCGACGCCGTGGCGCACATCATGCTGAAAGTCACCGGCTACGTGATGAACTTTGCCCCCTTTGCCGTGTTTGCCGCGATTGCCGGCATGGTGGCCAAGGAAGGCCTGGGCATTCTGTCTACCTACGGCAGCTTCATGGCGCAGTTCTACCTGTCGCTGGGCCTGCTGTGGCTGGCACTGCTGGGCATGGGGTCGCTGTTCCTGAAGCGCCGCGTACTGGAGCTGCTGCGCGCCATTCGCGAGCCGGCACTGCTGGCGTTTTCTACCGCCAGCTCGGAAGCCGCCTACCCGAAAACCCTGGACCGCCTGAAGCGTTTTGGTTGTAGCGACCGCATCGCCAGCTTTGTGCTGCCGATGGGCTACTCGTTCAACCTGGACGGCTCGATGATGTACTGCACCTTTGCCACCATCTTCATCGCCCAGGCCTATGGTATCGACCTGAGCCTGTCGCAGGAAATCACCATGCTGCTGATCCTGATGGTGACCTCCAAAGGCATGGCCGGTGTGCCGCGTGCTTCGCTGGTGGTGATTGCCGCCACGCTGGCGCAGTTCAATATTCCGGAAGCCGGCCTGCTGCTGCTGCTGGGTGTGGACCACTTCCTGGATATGGGCCGCTCCGCGACTAACGTACTGGGCAACGCCATTGCCGCCTGCGTGGTCGCCAAGAGCGAAAAAGAGCTGGGCGCTGCCCAGCCGGTGCTGGACGAAGACGACGACATCGACCCGCAGCCGCGCCGCGAGCCCGAGCTGGAACCGGCATTTGCCAAACGGGGCTAATGCCCTGACACTGTCGGCTGGACAACGATGGACGCATCATGAAAAGCGATGAACGCTATCTGACCCAGCCGCAGCTGGCAGAACTGGCCAGCCAGGTACAACAGTATCTGGAGGGTGAGCACGAGGTAGAGCTGGGTGGTTTTGACGCCCAGGCGCTGGTGTTGCTGGTGGCCGACCGTATTGGCCCGGCCATCTATAACAAGGCGCTGGCCGATGCACGCAGTGCGCTGGATACGCGCATGGAGTCGCTACAGTCTGCCTTGTGGGAGCTGGAGCGCAGCTAGCGCGCTGGTACTGCCTGTGCTTGGTATAAAAGGTTGGCCGCATGCCATACGGTGTGCGGCCAACCTTTTTTCATGTGGGCATGCCAAGAAAAAAGCCTGCCAGGTGGCAGGCTTTGGCGGCGCAAGCCTGGGGCTTACCAGGCGCTATGCCATACGTCCAGCAGGCCGCTGACTTCTACGCCGGATACTTCGCTGCGGCCTTTCAGCCAGGCAGCCAGTGCAGCCTGCACTTCGGCGGTTACTTTCACGCCGTTTACCGGGAACACGATGCCATCCAGCTGGCCATCGCTAAAGTGGCCACCAAAGCTCACGCCTTGCGCGTCTACCGCTTCCAGCCAGCCATTCAGGAACGCATCGTTGGCCGCATCGTCCAGGCCTGCCAGCGCGGCGACCACGGTAAAGCCCAGCTCCTGGAACTCGCCCACGCGCAGTTTCTTGCGTTGGCGTGGCGACAGGCGTTTCAGACGGTTTGGCGAGTTCGGGTTGGTCATGGTTGGACTCCGGTTAAAAACAATCAGGCCGCGATGATAGCGCGGCCTGATTGGCTTGTGTGGTTAAACTTAGAAGATGGGGAAGCTGAACGTCTTGGGGGTGGCACTGCCTGGTAGCGTGATGGTGATCATCAGCATATCCGGTGCCGTGGCAGCCGTGCCGCAGGTAACGCCTGTGGCAAGGCCCAGGCTGGTAGTGTATGTCTCAGGCCTGTCTACCTGGTTGCCAATGGTGTGCGACGTGGTGCCGGAGAGCGCCGCACTGGCCGCCGCTGCGGTCGTCGTGACGCTGAAGGCAACCGTAGTACCAGCAGGCAAGGTGTTTGCGAAAAGGTCTGCCGGCGTATAGCTGACTGTGGCCGTGCTGGCTGGGCACAGGTCGAAGTTATTCAACTCGGCCGCCCCTTTGGTCGGGTTATAAATGAGGCTGTTGTTGCTGATACCCCAGATAATTTCTGCGGTGCGTCGCAGGTGTACGGTCGAGGCGGCTCGGCCGTCAGAACGTGCTACGCCATCGAAAAAGCCATTGCCTGTTTCGTCATGGATGCCGTTGCGATTGAGGTCCAGATAAAACTCGGAGTAACTGTTACCTGCAACCGTGAGCCAGCTTTGTGCTTTGTTGACGGTGGTTCTAGCCTGCCCAGGGCGGGCATCCAGAAATGCTTCGGGCAGGTCGTAGTTGCTGACAAACTCGCCGGTATCGAATACGCCATTGCTGTTTTTGTCGTCAAAACTTTCTTCGCCTTGCATGTAGGCCAACACGGTTTGGCGGCCGGCATCCACCAGTGCAGTACGCACACCGCTGCTCAACAGGGTGACGTTGCAGCTGCCTGCCGTCATGCTGCATTTGGAGGTGATGGTGCCGATACCGCCTTCGGTAACAAAATTGACGGTTGTACCGTCTGGTACCGGGTTGCCCTGGCGATCGGATGCGCGTGCAGTCAGGGTAATGCTGACACCGTCGGTGTTATAAAACGCCGGGTTGTAGCTGGAAACTGAAAGTGAAAAGCCGTTCTGATGAGGGAGGCCGGTGCTGACGGAAAGTTGGCTGGATTGCGCGCTGTATTTGCCGGCGACGGCGGTTACCCTGACTGGCGTAGGCACTGTACCGGAGATAACCCGAGCGGTAGCTATGCCGCTGTTGTCTGTGACGGCTTGAGTGGCCTGAAGAGTCAAGCCGCCCACGGTGGTATTCAAGGAAAAAGTGACCGTTTCTCCTGCCAGGGGTTGATTCAGGGCGTCTTTGACCAGGAACTTCACCTCGGCCTGCGTTTCACCTTCCCCGCCTTGATAGACAAGTAAATCTGGTGTTGCCGAACTAAAACTGATGGATGCAGCTTTCGATACGCTGCTTGTTGTTCCGCTTGAACCACTGCTACTACTGCCTGTGCTTTGTGTGGCGGTCTGCCCTGAGCTACCGCCACCACCCCCGCCGCCGCCGCAGCCTGTCAGTGCCAGTGCAGTGCACAAAGTTGTCAGAAAAAATGCCTGATGTAGCCTGGTAGGGTGGGGTGCCACGATGAGCCTCGCTTGTTGCGTCGGGTTAAAATGGCCGAAGCGGTATGTGGTGATTCGCTCCGGCCATCAAGCTGTTGGCATCATTTTATTGGCATGTTGCTACATTGCGCTACATTTCTATGTGTTACAAACCCAGTTCCTGCCAGATGCTATCGATACGGGCTGACACTTCGGTGCTCATGCTGATGGTGGTGCCCCATTCCCGGTTTGTTTCGCCGGGTAGCTTGTTGGTGGCGTCCAGCCCCATCTTGCCACCCAGGCCCGAGATCGGGCTGGCGAAATCCAGGTAATCAATAGGCGTATTTTCGATAAGCGTGGTATCGCGTACCGGGTCCATACGGGTGGTAATGGCCCAGATCACTTCTTTCCAGTCGCGCGTGTTTACGTCGTCGTCCACCACCACAATGAACTTGGTGTACATGAACTGGCGCAGGAAGCTCCAGCAGCCCATCATCACACGCTTGGCGTGGCCGGGGTACTGCTTCTTGATGCTGATCACCGCCATACGGTAGCTGCAGCCTTCCGGTGGCAGGTAGAAGTCCACGATTTCGGGAAACTGCTTCTGCAGGATAGGCACGAACACTTCGTTCAGTGCCACACCCAGGATGGCGGGTTCGTCCGGCGGTTTGCCGGTGTAGGTGCTGTGGTACACCGGGTTCTCGCGCATGGTGATGCGGTCGATGGTGAATACCGGGAAGCTGTCCTGCTCGTTGTAGTAGCCGGTGTGGTCACCGTACGGGCCTTCCATCGCCATATCGTTGGGGTGAATATGGCCTTCCAGCACGATTTCGGCGCTAGCCGGTACTTGCAGATCAGAGCCAAGGCACTTCACCAGCTCGGTGCGGCTGCCGCGCAGCAAGCCGGCAAACTGGTATTCGGACAGCGTATCCGGTACCGGTGTTACCGCCCCCAGGATGGTGGCTGGGTCGCAACCCAGTACCACGGCCACCGGGTACGGCTTGTCAGGGTTGGCCGCACGGAATTCGCGGTAGTCCAGCGCGCCGCCGCGGTGCGCCAGCCAGCGCATGATGACGCGGTTGCGGCCGATGACCTGCTGCCGGTAAATGCCCAGATTCTGGCGCTTTTTGTGCGGGCCGCGGGTAACGGTGAGGCCCCAGGTAATCAGCGGTGCCACGTCACCGGGCCAGCAGTGCTGGATGGGCAGGCGCGACAGGTCAACCTCGTCGCCTTCCCACACGATTTCCTGGCAGGGGGCTTTGCGCACTTCTTTCGGCGCCATCGATAACACCTGCTTCAGCAGCGGCAGCTTGTCCCAGGCATCGCGAAAGCCTTTTGGCGGCTCCGGCTCTTTGAGGTAAGCCAGCGTCTGGCCGATCTCGCGCAGTGCCATCACGTCGCTGGCGCCCATGCCCATGGCTACGCGTTTAGGGGTACCGAACAAGTTAGCCAGCACCGGGATGTCGTAGCGTTTGTCGCCGGTTTGCGGCTGGGTAAACAGCAAGGCAGGGCCGCCCGCTTTGAGCACGCGGTCGCCGATTTCGGTCATTTCCAGGTGGGGGGAGACAGGGTGGGTAATGCGTTTTAGCTCGCCCTGGGCCTCGAGCTGGGACATGAAGTCCCTCAAGTCGTGGTATTTCATGATTTTTTCATGATCTAGCGCAAAAACGATGGTGCGGCGCAAGGTTAATCTTGGTTCTGACGTCGCAAGCTACTGTCCGCAGTGAGTCAAGTCAATAAGCGGACACGCAAGCGAACGATTTTTGCTAGCTACCCGCTTGGAGATAATGATGAAAAAGCTTGCTATTGCTGCTCTGGCTACCCTGCTGACTTCCAGTGCCTTCGCTGCCCAGGGCGATATCCTGGCGCGCTTCCGCGTGACCAACGTGAATCCGGAGACTTCTGTAGACAAAACTCTGGAAGCACTGAAAGTAGATGTAAAAGACGACACCATCCCTGAAGTCGACTTCACCTACATGCTGACCAACAATGTTGGCGTAGAGCTGATTCTGGGTACATCCAAGCACACCCTGACTGCTGGTGGCGCCGATATCGGTTCCGTTAAAGTACTGCCGCCAACCGTTACTGCCCAGTATCACTTCAACCCGCAAGGCGAGTTCCGCCCATACGTGGGTGCCGGTGTGAACTACACCCGCTTCTATAGCCTGAAAGACAAGTCCGGTCTGAAACTGACCGTAGACAAAAATAGCTTTGGCCCAGCGCTGCAAGTCGGTATGGATACCCCACTGACTAAAGACATTTTCCTGAACTTTGACGTGAAAAAAATCTGGATCAAAACCAAGGTTAAAGCTGGTGGCGCCGATGCTGGCACCCTGGACATCAACCCGCTGGTTACCAGCGTAGGTATCGGTACCAAGTTCTAATACTTGCGTTATCGTGTGAAAAAAGGGCACTCCGGTGCCCTTTTTGTTTATTTATTAACACCCGTGGGTAACCGCTGGTCAGCTTGTCAGCCTATGGGGTGCTGGGTATGCTGTGCCTGTTCATCCATCCGGAAGTTCCTGCTCAATGACCGCGCAAACCGGCCGCGCCACCCATAGTCACGTTGCGCTTTATGCGGCGCTGGTCAATGCCGTGGTGATCTTCTTTCTCAGCCTGTACCCCTTTACTGGCTGGGCTTATTCCGGGCGGCCTTTTTTCGAGTTTCTCTCCTATCCGCTGCCGTTTTATTTCCGCTTTTTTGATAATGCGGCCAACGTTGTCATTTATATTCCGTATGGTTTCAGCCTGGCGCTGTTGCTGCTGCCGCGCTGGCAATCATTTTTGCTGGCCATCTTCGTGGCGAGTCTCACCAGTATCGGCGTCGAGTTCCTGCAAGAGTTCCTGCCCATGCGCGTGGCGTCCAATCTGGATGTGCTGTGCAATGTCGCCGGGGCATGTTTTGGTGCCACGCTAGCCGTATCGCCATTGTTTCGCCGGCAGTGGCACCACCTCAAGCAATGGCGTCGTCGCCATTTTGCCGAGCATAGCGCGGTAGATTACGGGCTGCTGCTGCTGGGGCTTTGGTTTATCACGCAGCTCAACCCCGCCATGCCTTTGTTTGGCGTGGTGGCTTACCCGCAAGGCCTACCGCAGCCCTATGTCTCTCCGCTGGACAACCCGCGGCTGTTCCTGTTTCTGGTTGAGGCGGGCGGCGCCATGGCCAATATGTTGGCTGCCTGTCTGTTCATGACGAGTTTGCTGCGGCAAAAGGTCGATCGCTTCAAGGCCATCCTGCTACTGCTTGCCGGCATCTGGTTTTGCAAGATGTTGGCCGCAGGCGTCCTGCTCAAACCGTTTGCGCTGTTTCAGTGGATCAATCCCCACCTGGTAACCGGTCTGACTGCCGGCTTTCTGCTGCTGTGGTTTTTTGCCGGGCGGTCACGGCTGGTGCAAACCATTACGGCCATATTGGCACTGTTGCTGGCGCAGTTTGCGGCTACTTTGTGGCCGCTTAGCGAGGTGCAGTCCGACTTTTTATCGCTTTTCCGCTGGCCCTACGGGCACCTGCTCAATATGAGCGCATTGCTGGATTTTCTTTCGGACCTGTGGCCGGCTGCAGCATTGGCTTGTTTGTTGCTCTCTTGCTATCAGCAGCTAAATCCGCCGCAGATCAAGCAATGAGGTGATGCGCCAGTCTACCCAAGCAGGTTTACGCATCTGGTGACTGAGCCATACGGTACGCATGCCCAGGCGCTTGGCTGTTTGCAGGTTGGCCGCAGAGTCTTCCACCATGATGCAGCGCCCGGCATCCAGGCCGGCCTGGCGCAGTACACGGGTATACGCTGCCACTCGTGGCTTGGGTGTCAAACCAAAACTGTCCATCCCAAAACAGCCTTCAATCTGTGCCGCTATACCCAAGTGGCGCACGATAGCTTCCACATAATGTTGTGGGCCGTTGGAGAACACCCATTTGCGCCCGTTAAGTCGCCTCAGCCACTGCGGTAGTTGCGTGCTGGTGTCAATCAATGGCAACAAGCTTTCCATTGGGTGTGTCTGAGCCAGAAAATGGTGTGGGGAAATACCGTGATGCCGTTGCAACCCTTCCAGCGTTGCGCCATAACGCTGCCAGTACTCTGTGCGTAGCGTGTCAGCCTCTGCCCGTGCCACGCCCACGTGGCGGCAGATATAGTTAGTCATGCACTCGTTAATCATGGGAAAAACCGCTGCACCGGCATGGTGTAGCGTGTCATCCAGGTCAAAAAGCCAGTGTGGCGCGTGCTTGCTGCCAGTCATTACTGATGTATCCAATCAAAAAATGCGTCAGTTTATGGGGCAATCCAAAAAAAATCGCGGTCTTTTTTCTTCGCAATCAGTGGCTTGTCGGGATGGTGGTAAAAAACTTTGCAATAAGTGTTGACGTATTTTGGCTGTCTGGGTATAGTTCGCCTCCTCAGCTGACGACGCAAACGAAACAAGCAGTCAGCACCGCTCTTTAACAGACCAAATAACCGATAGGTGTAAGTGTCTGGCTAAGCCAAATACTTGCACTGCAAAAATTTAGAGAAACGAAGTTTCTTTGAACTTGCGTGCCAAAAAAATTGCTTGAGATTGAACTGAAGAGTTTGATCCTGGCTCAGATTGAACGCTGGCGGCATGCTTTACACATGCAAGTCGAACGGTAACAGGGAGCTTGCTCCGCTGACGAGTGGCGAACGGGTGAGTAATGCGTCGGAACGTGCCGAGTAGTGGGGGATAACGCAGCGAAAGTTGTGCTAATACCGCATACGTACTGAGGTAGAAAGTGGGGGACCTTCGGGCCTCACGCTATT
>NZ_CP085530.1:3362500-3487500 GCF_020616155.1 Vogesella sp. XCS3
GGCTGACCCAGCGCAGCATTAAACCCGGTAAAACCTTTGTTTACGAGTTCGAAGCACGGCGCCCGGGGACATTCATGTACCACCCGCATGCCGACGAAATGGTGCAGATGGCCATGGGCATGCATGGTTTCTGGGTCACCCACCCCAAGGGCAAACACCCGCTGATCGACGAGGTCGACCGCGACTTCTGCTTCCTGCTTAATTCCTTTGATGTAGAGCCCGGCAGTAAGACGCCCAAGGTCAATACCATGACCGATTTTAATATCTGGGCGTGGAACAGCCGCATCTTCCCGGGTATCGATTCGCTGAATGTGCGCCTGAACGACAAGGTGCGCATCCGGGTGGGCAACCTGACCATGACCAACCACCCTATCCACCTGCATGGCCACGAGTTCCTGGTGACCGGCACCGATGGCGGGCCAACACCCAAATCCACCCGCTGGTACGAAGTCACCACTGATATTGCAGTCGGCCAGATGCGCCAACTGGAGTTCATTGCGGACGAGGAAGGCGATTGGGCCATCCATTGCCATAAAAGCCACCACACCATGAACGCCATGGGGCATGACGTACCAAACATGATTGGTGTCGATCACCGAGGACTGGTGGGCAAGATCCAGCAAGTAGCACCGGATTACATGCTGATGGGTGAGCGTGGCATGGCGGATATGGGGGAGATGGAAATGCCGATTCCCGATAACACCGCACCCATGATGACCGGGCAAGGCCCGTTTGGCCCGCTGGAGATGGGGGGCATGTTCAGCGTGCTGAAGGTGCGCAAAGACCAGCCTGCCGGCAGCTACAAAGACCCGGGCTGGTTTCAGCACCCGGCGGGTACGGTGGCGTACGAATACCGGGGGGAACTGCCTGCGGCCTCACGTCAGCCCGCTGCGGCCAACCCAGCCGCTGCCACGGTAAAAGCCAAAAAACCGGGGACAACGCCCGGTCACCACTAATCACACCCTCAGGAATAGACCACATGAAAACCACCCGCCAATTGATCGCCATTGCCTTGCTGGCTAGCGTGGGGACTGCCCCAGCCTGGGCTGCCGGCAGTCATGCAGGCAGCCATGACGAATCTGCCATTGGGTTGCCGGGTAAGGCTGCCAATGTCACTCGCACCATCCAGATGGACATGTCTGACAACATGCGCTTTTCAGCGCCGTTGATTCGTGTGAAGCAAGGCGAGACTGTCCGTTTCGTTGTGCAAAACCTGGGTAAGGTAAAGCACGAGTTCAGTCTGGGGACAGAAAAAGAGCTGCTTGAGCACTACGAGCAAATGAAGAAATTTCCGGACATGGAGCACGACGAGCCCAGCAAGGTATCGCTCGCACCCGGCACCAAAGGCGAGGTGATCTGGCAGTTCACCAAGGCAGGTACGGTTCACTTTGCCTGCCTGCACCCCGGGCACTACGATGCCGGCATGAAAGGCTTGGTCAAAGTAGACAAGAAGTAAAACCATGCGGGCGAGCAGAAAGCCTGCCCGGCGTATTGATGTTTGAGGAGTATGAAACCATGACCATTCGTACCGTGTTTTTCGCCACCGCTTTGGGCTTGGCTGCTTTCAGCCCTGTCGTTCAAGCTACCCAGCACACCATGGCAGGCAGCCACATGAGCGCCAGCAATCACATGAACATGATGGCTGACGGTGAAGTCCGCAAACTGGACCTGGCTGCCGGCAAAATCACCATCAAGCATGGCCCGATTGCGCACATGGACATGCCAGGCATGACCATGGTGTTCACCGCCAAAGACAAAGCATTGCTGGATAAGGTCAAAGTGGGGGACAAAATCCGCTTCATGGTCAGTCATGAGGACGGCAAGATGATGGTTACCGACATCCAGCCAGCCAACTGATACCCGTACGGCCGTGTCACCACGGCCTTTTTCACCTTTCAGGATGTCGACTCAATCATGTCGTTGCTGACGTCTAAACAGAAAATGGCCTTCATCACGTTGCTCGTGCTGGCGGCTACGGGGGTTGCCGTTTATTTGACGACCGATCGCGGCCCGGTGGCACAACCGTTTGCACTACGCCCGGATGATGCGGCACTGGTGACACGTGGCCATCAGGTGTACCTGGAAAACTGCGCCAGTTGTCATGGCAGCGAGCGTGAAGGGCAGGCAAATTGGCGTGAGCGTAACGCGCAAGGCATGTTGCCGGCGCCGCCACACGATGAAAGCGGCCACACCTGGCACCACCCGGACGAGATGCTGTTTGCGCTGACCAAGTACGGCGTTGCCAAGGTGGCCAATATGCCAGGCTACCAGTCCGCCATGCCAGCATACGAAGGCAAGCTCAGTGATAGCGACATCATCGCGGTGCTGTCCTGGATAAAAAGCCAGTGGCCAGAAGAAACGCGCAAGCTACACGATCAGGTAAATCAACGCGCACAGGTAAAGTGAGGGCATTGCCATAGCCTTTAGCGAGGCTTTAGTTTGGTGTCCGATTGCCATCAGGTTGCTGATTAGAGAGTGCCATGATAGCTATTGCCTTTGGTGTGGCATTTCTTTTTGCTCGAACAGCCCATCACCTCTCTGTGCTAACCACTGCTATTTATTAAATCCAGTCGCTACTTGCTTGCTTATATCCCCCCGGGTAGGATGCTGAGCCATGAGCATACACACTTCCCATCCCGACATTATCAAGCGCCTCAAGCGTGCCGAAGGCCACCTCAGGAGCATCATCACCATGCTCGAAGAGGAGCGTAGTTGCCTGGAGATTGCCCAGCAGCTGCAAGCCGTAGAAAGCGCCGTGACGAATGCCAAAAAGACGCTTGTTCACGACCATATCGAGCACTGTCTAGAGCACGCTGTACGCGAAGGTGCGCAGAGTGCAGACGACACCTTGCGTGAATTCAAAGCCATTACCAAATACCTCTGAGGCGCTACCTGCCATGACTGAGTTTGCTACCCTTCTGCAGCAAGGTAATGCCTGGCTGTTTATCCCTAGTGCCATCCTGCTGGGCGTATTGCACGGCCTGGAGCCGGGCCACTCCAAGACCATGATGGCTGCCTTTATTGTGGCCATACGCGGCACGCTGGGGCAGGCGGTGTTGCTAGGCTTGTCGGCTACCCTGTCGCACACCGCTGTGGTGTGGGCTGTGGCCATGACTGGCCTGTACTTTGGCCAGAACTGGGACCCGGGCAAGACCGAAGCCTATTTTCAGCTGGCATCTGCCGTGATTATTGTTGGTGTAGCCGCCTGGATGATCTGGCGCACCTGGTATAACCAGCAATGCGCGC
Source organism: Vogesella sp. XCS3 (assembly GCF_020616155.1). Taxonomy (NCBI): domain Bacteria; kingdom Pseudomonadati; phylum Pseudomonadota; class Betaproteobacteria; order Neisseriales; family Chromobacteriaceae; genus Vogesella; species Vogesella sp. XCS3. The sequence goes on from NZ_CP085530.1 coordinate 3,365,747, forward strand.
ACGACCATGACCATCATCACGACCATGACCATGATGAAGGCCAGACCATTGATACCGGTCACGGCAAGGTAAGGCTGCAGGTATTCGAAGACGGCGTACCGCCTCGTTTTCGCCTATATCACGCAAGCCAGCATGGCCATCTATGGACGGCTGAACATATCCGTGTGGAAACCCTGCGCCCAGATGGGCAACGGCAGGTTTTTACTTTTGTGCAGCGAGATGGCTTTGTGGAGTCCGAGCAGCTCATTCCCGAGCCACACGAATTCGTGGCGCGCCTGAGCCTGGGGCATGGGCAGCATAGCCACGATTACGAAGTGCAATACGTCGAACATGGCCACGATCACGCTGTAAATGACTCGGATGGCCTGAACGTATCGACAGACGGTTATCAAGACCCGCACGAATTGGCCCATGCAAACGATATCCGTCGCCGCTTTGCCGGGCGGGAGGTGACCACCGGCCAGATTGTCATGTTTGGCCTGACAGGCGGCCTGATTCCGTGCCCGGCCTCGATTACTGTTTTGCTGCTATGCCTGCAGTTAAAGAAAGTCGCACTTGGGGCGGTGCTGGTGCTGTGTTTCAGTATTGGGCTGGCGCTGACCATGGTGGCTTCGGGGGCATTGGCCGCACTCAGCGTGCGCCATGCCCGAAAACACTGGGGCGGCTTTGGGGATTTTGCGCGTAAAGCGCCTTATTTCTCTGGCGGCCTGATCATGCTGGTGGGGCTGTACGTGGGCTATCACGGTTGGCTGGCGTTGCCCGCGGCCTAGCAAACACCAGCAAAGATTGTTCTGTGATGCGATGCAAGGTCATACCGATGAATGCCGCCATGATGAGCGAAGCCGATGATGCCCCTTGGCAAATCGTCATGGCGCAGCTGCCATTGGCTTTTGGCCTGGCGGGTCATAATTTTCTGGTGCTGCTGGATGGCAACGTGCGTGTAGCATCAGAAATCAATGGCTTAGCCATAGGGCAGAATGGCAGCGTGCGGGCTATAGGCTGGCGGCTTGGCGACCGATTGCGGGCGGTGGTCAGTAGCGGTAGTTGTTACTATCAGGGAGCTTTGGGCCAAGCTGTGCTGTATGTAGGTCCGCGGCAGGCTGCCATGCGGCTGTGGCTGAAAGCCGAAGAGAAAGCCTGTGCGATCAACGCCCTGGCCCTGAAATATCCGTTTTTAGGGTGCGGTAAAAACAGCAACTCCGTAGCCAGCACCTTGATTCATGCCATGGGTCTGGCAGAGTGCCGGCCTTCGCGGTCAGCAGTCATCGATTTTGGCCGTGGCAAGATACTGGTTTGATCACTTTCAGGTGCTAGCGTTACGTGTTAAACGCAACCGATTTCTTGCAATGAGAATGCTCTGGCATGCCATATGCCAGAACAGCTTTTGTCATGACCTCATGCAGAGTATTTGCTTGTCCCATCTATGGCCCACGGCTTAGGTGGATAGTTGTGTGCTGAGACGTTGGAAGAGGGAGATTGGAACAGGGCTAGCCTGACGCACTTGGTCTGTTTTTTGCCATTTTTAATATAAAATAATTATAAATAATTAATTTCGCTGCTCAATCCATCCGGCTTTACTATGTATTCACCTCTCAGGAGCCTTCCATGCTTTCCAAACTAGGAATTGGCCATAAATTGCTGTTGCTTGTGTTGCCTTTCGGTGGCGCGGCGTGTGTATTAGGTTTGACGTTGTCACTGCAGCGCTACGAGGTGTTCACTGAAATGCGTAGCGCGCAAGAGCTGGTTGCCGTTGCAACGCAAAGCGCCAACCTGATTGATGGCTTGCAGACCGAGCGAGGATTAAGTAATGGCTACCTGAGTGGTCAGGGTCCGTTGCCGGACAAGCTAAAAGAAGCCAGACAGAAAACCGATCAGTCTCTTTCCAGCCTGGCAGGCGTAGTCAGCACTCTATCTGCTGGTGAGCTGGCAGGGAGTAGTCAGCGGGTGGTGACTGATGTGCAGAACCTGCTAGCCAAGCGCGGGGCAGTAGACAGCCGCGGGCTACCTGCGACAGAAGCTTTTGCAGCTTACAGTCAGCAAATTGATGCCCAAGTTGCCTTATTGGCGAGTCTCGGTCGTGCTACGGATGCTGGTGATGTGATTCGCTACAGTACTAGCTTATCTAACCTGTTGTGCGTAAAGGAGTACGCAGGGCGTGAGCGTGGCTTTGTGAATGGCTTGCTATCGGGTGGGCCGGTTTCTTTGGTTGGACTCGCGCAAGCGACAGCGTTGCAAGCGCGTCAAGATATGTGCGCCAGCCAACTGCTGCTGCTGTCGCCAGCGCATGTTCGAGAAGCCATGCAGCCATATTTGCAGTCTGATGCTGATGCAGCGCTGGAAACCCTACGCCAGACTTTGCACGCAACGGCGCCGGGCACTGCCGCCTCAATAGACCCTGAGTTATGGTTTACTGCGGCTACTGCACAGATCGTTCAACTGAAAAAAGCACAGGACGATTTACTGTTAAGGTTGAGTAATACCGTAGAGCAGCATCAGGACGATGCTAGTCGCAGCCTGATCTTAACTCTGGCCTGTTCCGTGGTGTTGCTGGTGCTGTTGATTTTTGGTGGTGGTGCGGTATATCGCAGTATCCGTTACCCGATTGTGAGGCTGTCCGGCCTGATGCAGGAGATGAGTCACAATCTTGATCTGGCTGTGCGTGCCAAGCTGGAGGGGAGTGATGAAATCGCCGGCATGGGCCAGGCATTCGACCGGCTGGTGAGTGCTTTTGGTGAAACTCTTAAAGATGTGAAGCTCAATGCTCACCAGCTTGTAAAAGCTTCTGATGCCTTGCAGGCGGTCTCTGCTCGCGCAGCGAATGCTGCCGAGGCGCAAAGTACCTCTTCGTCGGGTATCGCTGCTGCTGTTGAACAAATGACCGTTGGTATTGCTTCTGTTAGTGACAATACGCGGGATAACTTACAAGTCGTGCAGCAAATGCAAGAGGGCGTCAATGTTGGCCGTCACCGTATGCAAGCGACTGCCGCAGCGATGACGCAGACTGCTAGCAGTGTGGAGGGAGCGGGGCAGGTCATACAGGATTTGGCCGAGAAGTCGCAAAATATCCGGCGCATTATTACCGCCATACGCGAGATTGCTGATCAGACCAACCTGCTGGCATTAAATGCTGCTATCGAGGCTGCACGAGCCGGGGAGATGGGACGTGGTTTTGCCGTGGTGGCTGATGAGGTGCGCAAGCTAGCGGAGCGCACTGGTAAGGAAACCGTGGAAATTGCCAGTTTGATAGAAACGATGACAGCCAGTACGAATGATGCATCCAGTCGAATGCAGCAAGCACATAGTCAGATGAGTGAAGGGCTGCAGCTGGTGCAGTCTAGTCTAGACGAATTGGGGCGTATTCACCAAGAGGCTGACCTTAGCGCAAGTAAGAGCCAGGACACCGCGGCCGCGATGCAGCAGCAGTCGGCTGCCAGTAATGAGGTAGCTGTCAATGTCAGCAGGATTGCATCACTAGCAGAAGACAATGCGGCCATTGTGGATGAGGCAGCCCAACTGGCCAGTCAGCTCAAGCAGACTGCCTCTACCCTGGTTGGTTACGTTGACCGCTTTAAGCATACATCCAGCTAGTTCCTAGCTATTAAATGAGCAAAAGCGCACTGTTCGTAGTGCGCTTTTGCTTTTATATAGGATCGTGCTGTTTGCCGATTGGGTCTATCTTATCGTTAGATATGGTGTTTGGTAGTCGTCTCTGGCGTGTGCTGATGATTTTTCATGACAAAGAGATTGGGTGTGGCGGGTAGTGGCTTGATGTTCTCAGATCAAGCAAGCTTGTACCAAGACACTAGGTATCTCATTTATGCAGGCAGCTGCGCTGGTTAGATCTGGCCTGTCTAGCTTTAACTACTCAGGGAGTGCCGGATACGCCCATTTAGGTCTAAAGATCTAGCTGGTCTACGCACTCTAGGTCAGAGGTGTTGAATGTACTTCCTGATATTCTTTCCGGGCTCAAGGGGTACGCAGCGGCGAGTCAGTGTTGCTGTCGTAATGTAGATCAATCCGGAGTTAGCAGAACGATACGTCGCGAAGATATTTAGTCTGGCTGTTGCGTAGTGCTGCTGACTCTGAAATAGCAGATTAGGTCATTTAGCGTGCAGATGTGTGATATGGCTACACCACTTCTTGTGTTGGCGGGTTGGTCTGGAAGTGGCAAGACCACGCTGCTGGAGCAGTTGTTGCCCTGCTTGACCGCAACCGGTTTGCGCGTGTCCGTGGTTAAGCACAGCCACCATGCGGTGGATTTCGACACCCCAGGCAAGGATAGCTACCGCCACCGAGCAGCCGGTGCGGCACAGGTAATGCTGCTGGGTGAACGCGGCCTAGCCGTCTATGAAAACCTGTCAGCGCCCTTAGACTTGGCAGCACAACTGGCACGGCTGCACCCGGTAGACCTGGTGATTTTGGAAGGGCAGAAGTGGCTAGCGGTGCCTAAGCTGGAGGTACACCGCTCGGCGCTGGGTAAGCCCTTGCTGCAACCGGACGATCCAGACATTCTGGCGGTAGCTAGCGACGCTACCTTGCCGGCACTGGCAGTGCCACAACTCGACCTCAACGATATCGATGCCATTGCCGCCTTTGTGCTGCGCTGGTGGGAGCAACAAGCATGAGTAGCATCCGCATCCTGTACTTTGGTCGCCTCAAAGACGCCGTCGGTCGTGCCGACGAAAACCTGGACTGGGCTGGTGGTAGCACCAGCCAGTTGCTGGCGCAACTGCGCAGTCGTGGTGAGGCGTGGGCCGGCGCGCTGGCTGAGGGCCAGGTGTTCCGCCTGGTCGTCAACCAACAGATCGTGCGCGGTGACGCCGACATCCCCGTCGGTGCCGAAGTCGGCATTCTGCCGCCGGTAACGGGGGGCTGACATGCATTGCGATATCACCATACAGACCGCGCTGTTTGACCTGGGCGCCGAAGAAGCGATGCTGCGTGCGCAAGCTGGCGATGCCGGCGCGCTGGTGGCGTTCCAAGGCATGGTGCGCGGTCACGACGCCGCCATCCCGCTGACGGCACTGTTCCTGGAGCACTACCCGGGTGTGACCGAAGCCGAAATCTGCCGCATCGCCGAGGACGCCGCCGCACGTTGGCCGCTGACGGCGGTGCGGGTCATTCACCGCGTGGGCAGCCTGGCGCCGGGCGAGGGCATCGTGCTGGTGCTGGTGGCGTCCGGCCACCGCGCGGCGGCGTTCGCCGGCGCGGCCTTCCTGATGGACTACCTGAAAACCGAAGCACCGTTCTGGAAGCGCGAACACTTTGCCGACGGCAGTCTGCGCTGGGTGGACGCCAAGGCCAGCGATGATGATGCCGCTGCACGCTGGGCCTGATCTGTAGATTCTGCTTCCGGTACGCCGCTGCGTGGTGTCTTGCTGTCTGTTTTGCTTGGCCCCTATCGTTGTGGCCAACCTTGTCATCTACTTCAGGATTTGTTACCTGGAAGCGTGGCTGATGTCGCCTGTGCTTTTGTAAAAACTACTGCGCAAATTACCTCTAGTTATTCCGGCTTAGTTCTGGACTCCCCACCTGCTTGTCTGGCTACGTCATCGGCAGGGTTGTTCTTACTCCTCCGGCCAATACCCGTACACGTTGACGGGGCATAGCATGCCTCTGACTCTTTCGTACAGGTAATGTGTCATGGCATCCCCGGCTTATAAGCAATACGCGGTGCTGGCTAGTAGCACTGTGGCGTTCACTGTCTGTTTCATGATCTGGATGATGTTTGCTGTACTGGGCATTCCGATCAAGCAGCAATTGGGCTTGAGTGAAACCCAATTCGGTATTTTGGCGGCCACACCGGTGCTATCAGGCTCGTTGATCCGCGTGCCGCTGGGCATCTGGACGGACCGCTTTGGCGGTCGCATCGTGCTGTTTGTGCTAATGCTGGCCAGTGTTGTACCCATTTACATTATGCAGTTTGCCACTGCGTACTGGCACTTTCTCACCATCGGTCTATTTGTCGGTTTGGCTGGGGGTTCGTTTTCAGTAGGTACGCCTTATGTAGCGCGCTGGTTCCGGAAGGAACAGCAAGGCATGGCTATGGGTGTTTTCGGTGCAGGTAATGCGGGCTCTTCGCTTACCAAGCTGGTCGCACCTGGCATCATTGCTGCTGCTGGCTGGCAGATGGTGCCTACCGTGTACGCCGTAATTATGTTGGTGACTGCCATTCTATTTTGGGTTTTCTCTTACCACGATCCAAAGCATGTTGTGTCCAGTAAGGCTAGTTTGAGCCAGCAGTTGGCACTAATGAAAAACCCAGCAGTGTTACGCTATTGCCAGTACTACTCCGTGGTGTTTGGCGGCTATGTGGCACTGGCGTTGTGGATGACGAAATACTACGTGGCCGAATATGGCTTCGATATCAAGCATGCAGCTTTTCTTGCCGCCTGCTTCTCCTTGCCTGGTGGCGTTTTGCGTGCGCTGGGGGGGTGGTTATCAGACAAGTATGGTGCTTACAAAGTGACTTGGGGCGTGATGTGGGCGTGCTGGGTTGCTTTCTTTATCTTGTCTTATCCGCAAACTCACTTTGTCATTCAGACTGTTAAAGGCCCCCAGGGCTTCGAGATTGGTTTGAGTGCTACTTGGTTCACGCTGCTGCTGTTTGGTGTAGGCGTCGCCATGGCTATCGGCAAGGCGTCGGTGTTCAAGTTCATCGCGGACGAGTTTCCCGACAATATCGGTGCCGTCTCTGGCGTAGTTGGTTTGGCCGGCGGCCTGGGTGGCTTTCTGCTGCCCATCCTGTTTGGTCTGCTGGTGGACCTGACTGGTGTACGTTCTAGCTCGTTCATGCTGTTGTACGGTACTGTTTGCGTCAGCCTGGTTTGGATGCACTTCTCGTTCAAACCGGTAGCTCAGGCTCGACAGGCCGTGCTCAAACCTGCGGCTAACAACTAGCAAGGCACCTGTTTTCTCGGTTAACAAACCGGGGCGGCAGGGGCCGCCCCGACAAGGGAGCGAATCATGTCTGAACACGTCCTTCACCGCTGGGAGCCGGAAAACCCGGCCTTCTGGCAACAACAAGGTAAGCCGGTGGCACGCCGCAACCTATGGCTGTCTATCCCCGCGCTGACACTGGCCTTCATCATCTGGCAAGTGTGGAGTGTGGCGGTACTGAACATGCCCAATATCGGCTTCAACTACACGCAAAACCAGCTGTTCTGGCTGGCCGCGCTGCCGGCGCTGTCCGGCGCCACGCTGCGCATTTTCTACAGCTTCATGGTGCCGATCTTCGGTGGTCGCAAGTGGACGGCTATCTCCACCGCCAGCCTGCTGATCCCGGCCATCGGTATCGGCTTTGCAGTGCAGGACACCTCCACCAGCTACGTCACCATGCTGATCCTGGCGCTGCTGTGTGGTTTTGGCGGCGGCAACTTCAGCTCGTCGATGTCCAACATCAGCTTCTTTTTCCCCAAAGCCGAAAAAGGCACCGCGCTGGGTCTGAACGCCGGCCTAGGTAACCTGGGCGTATCGGTGGTGCAGTTCGTGGTGCCTATCGTCATCACCATGGGCCTGTTCGGCAGCTTTGGCGGCGAGCCGCAAACCTGGGTAAAAGGTGCGGCCAGCAAGCAGATGTGGTTGCAGAACGCCGGCTTCGTGTGGGTGCCGTTCATTGTGCTGTCCACGCTGGCGGCCTGGTTCGGCATGAATGACCTTGCCTCGGCCAAAGCGTCGTTTGCCGATCAGGCGGTGATCTTCAAGCGCAAGCACAACTGGCTGATGTGCTGGCTGTATATCGGTACTTTTGGTTCCTTTATCGGTTTCTCGGCGGGCTTCCCGTTGCTAGTCAAAGGCCAGTTCCCCGATATCGACCCCACCAAATACGTGTTCTTCGGCCCGCTGGTGGGGGCGTTGGCACGTCCGATTGGCGGCTGGTTGGCCGACAAGATCGGCGGCGCTCGCGTGACTCAGGTGGTATTTCTACTGATGATCGCGGCTGTATTTGCTGTAATCGGTTTCCTCCCTCACGCTGGCCAGGGTGGTAATTTCCAGGGTTTCTTTGCGATGTTCCTTTGTCTGTTTGCGCTGACGGGTATTGGTAATGGTTCCACCTTTATGCAAGTGCCAGCCATCTTTCTGACACTACACAAACGTATGGCAGGTCGTAGCGAATCAGCACAAAAGCAGGCAGTGGCCGATGCAACTAAGGAGGCGGCTGCGGTGCTGGGCTTTTCCGGTGCCATCGGTGCCTACGGTGGTTTCTTCATTCCCAAAAGTTACGGCACGTCGATTGCCCTGACGGGGGGGGTAGAAGCCGCGCTGTATGCTTTCATCGCTTTTTATGTGACCTGCATGCTGGTGAACTGGTGGTTCTATGCCCGCAAAGGCGCGGAAATTCCGTGTTGAGCTAAATCGTTTTCTCCAAGCGGTGCGACGCGCTGCTTCTTTTCACGCGCCCTACGGGGCGCGTTTTTTTATGCGCTGTTCGCTAAGCCGGACGGTGAATGTACGGATGGAGATAGCGTTGGTGGCTAAGCCTTTGGGAGTAGGAGGACTCCTCCCTCTGCCGCTGCAGTTTGCCACCAGTGGGGAATGGGAGGCGAGCTAGCCGGCGCCTAAGCTTGGTAGCGTGAATCGGGGTATCCGCATACCGCTTGCGGCCAACCTAAGCAGGCCGCAGCGGCGGCAAACACACGGAGGCAAAATGAGCCACTTTCTCGACAGACTAAATTTTCTTGGCAAGGTAAGGTCCACCTTTGCTGATGGCCACGGCGCAGTAGTAAACGAAGATCGTAAGTGGGAAGACGGTTACCGGCAGCGCTGGCAGCACGACAAAATTGTGCGCTCCACCCATGGCGTAAACTGTACCGGCTCTTGCAGCTGGAAGGTTTACGTGAAGAACGGGCTGATTACCTGGGAAACCCAGCAGACAGACTACCCGCGCACGCGGCCGGATCTACCTAACCACGAGCCGCGCGGCTGTCCGCGTGGTGCGTCGTACAGCTGGTATGTTTACTCGGCACAGCGTGTGAAGTACCCCATGGTACGTGGCCGTCTGATGAGGATGTGGCGAGAGGCCAGGCAGAAGATGGGTGCTATTGATGCCTGGCAGCTCATTAGCCAGAATCCTGAAACTGCCAATGAATATAAGAGTAAACGTGGCCAGGGTGGCTTTGTTCGTGCTAGCTGGGACGAAGTAAACGAAATAATTGCGGCAGCAAACGCGTTCACCATCAAAAACTATGGTCCTGACCGCGTTGTAGGCTTTTCACCCATTCCAGCGATGTCGATGGTGAGCTATGCCGCTGGCAGCCGTTACCTAAGCCTGATCGGGGGGGTGCCGCTATCGTTTTATGACTGGTACTGCGACTTGCCGCCAGCCAGCCCGCAAATTTGGGGCGAACAGACTGACGTAGCCGAATCGGCAGATTGGTATAACAGTAACTACCTGATGGTGTGGGGCTCCAACATTCCGATGACGCGTACCCCGGATGCCCACTTTTATACCGAAGTGCGCTACAAGGGCACCAAAACGGTGGCCGTCTCGTCCGACTTTGGCGAAATGGCTAAGTTTGGCGATATTTGGCTCGCACCGAAGCAGGGTACCGACGCGGCATTGGCCATGGCTATGGGCCACGTTATCTTCAAAGAATTTCACCTCGATAAGCCATCCGACTACTTTACCGGCTACATACGCCAGTACACCGACATGCCGATGCTGGTGACGCTGAAAGCTCAGGATGGTCGCTATGTGCCGGACTACTTCCTGCGTGCATCCAACCTGGTGGACAACCTGGGCCAGGACAACAACCCCGAATGGAAAACCCTGGTGCTGGACGAGCTTAGCGGCGAGCTGGTAGCGCCCAATGGTTCGGTGGGCTTCCGTTGGGGCCAAAGCGGCAAGTGGAATCTGGAAGAAAAAGACGGTGCCGGCAATGGCCGCGACATCAAGGCCCGCCTGTCTCTGATCGACCAGCGTGACGCCGTGGTGGGTGTGGGCTTCCCATACTTCGGCAGCGAGCATGACGAGCTGTTGGAGCGTAACGTCCCGGTAAAACGGGTTCGTCTGGCCGACGGTAGCGACGCGCTGGTGGCCACTGTGTTCGACTTGATGGCGGCCAACTACGGTATCGACCGTGGTCTGGGCGGCGGCAACGTGGCGCGCGACTATATGGACGACGTGCCCTACACCCCGGCTTGGCAGCAAAAGCATACCGGCGTAAAACCAGAGATGGTGATCCAGGTGGCTCGGGAATTTGCTCGTAATGCCGACGAGACACATGGCCGCTCGATGGTAATCGTCGGCGCCGCGCTGAACCATTGGTATCACATGGATATGACCTACCGCGGCATCATCAACATGCTGATGATGTGTGGTTGTATCGGTCAGAGTGGTGGTGGCTGGTGCCACTATGTGGGTCAGGAGAAGTTGCGCCCGCAGACAGGATGGGCACCGCTGGCTTTTGCCTCTGACTGGGTACGCCCATCGCGCCAGATGAATGGCACTAGCTTCTTCTATGCCCATACCAGCCAGTGGCGTCACGAGAAACTGGGTGTTGGTGAAATCTTGGCTCCTACTGCCGATGGCAAAATGGGCAATATGGCGCTGATCGACTACAACGCCAAGGCCGAGCGCATGGGCTGGCTGCCGTCTGCACCACAGCTCACCACCAACCCGCTTGACGTGGTGCGCGACGCTGAAGCCGCAGGGCAAGACCCGGTGGCCTACGCCGTGTCGCAGCTGAAATCTGGCAAGTTGGATATGAGCTGTAACGACCCGGACAACCCGAAAAACTTCCCGCGTAACATGTTCGTGTGGCGTTCCAACATCCTGGGTAGCTCTGGCAAGGGCCACGAGTATTTCCTCAAATACCTGCTGGGTACTCAAAACGCGGTAATGAATGGCGAGGAAGGCTGCATCAAGCCTACCGAAATCAACGTGCGACCGGCAGCCGAAGGTAAACTCGACCTGTTGGTTGTGCTGGACTTCCGCATGTCCACCACTTGCCTGTATGGCGACATCGTGCTACCGACGGCTACGTGGTATGAGAAGGATGACCTGAACACTTCCGACATGCATCCCTTCATCCACCCGCTGTCCGAGGCCGTGCAGCCGTTGTGGCAAGCTCGCAGCGACTGGGAGATCTACAAGGGTTTTGCCAAGGCGCTCACTAACGTTGGTGGTGACTACCTGGGTACCCGTAAGGATCTGGTACTGACCCCGCTAATGCACGATACGCCAGAAGAGCTAGGCCAGCCGTTCGACCCGCGCGACTGGAAAAAAGGCGAGTGCGAACCAGTGCCTGGCAAAACCATGCCCAAAATGACGGTGGTTGAGCGCGACTATCGCAAGATTTATGACAAGTTTACCGCTATTGGCCCCTTGCTGGAAAAAGTGGGTAACGGCGGCAAGGGTATCGGTTGGAAAACTGCGCACGAAGTAGATGTATTGCGCGGCCTCAACAAGACGGTGCAGGGCGGGGTGGCCGACGGCCAGCCGCGTCTGGATAGCGCTATCGACGCTGCCGAGATGATCCTGACACTGGCTCCGGAAACCAATGGCCACGTGGCGGTAAAAGCCTGGGATGCGCTGTCCAAGGTAACCGGCCGTGATCACACTCACCTGGCCTTGCCGCGCGAGCACGACAGCATCCGCTTCCGTGACGTACAGGCCCAGCCGCGCAAGATCATCAGTTCGCCAACCTGGTCCGGTCTGGAAAGCGAGGAGGTGAGCTACAACGCTGGCTACACCAACGTACATGAACTGATCCCATGGCGCACGCTCACCGGCCGCCAGCAGTTCTATCAGGATCACCAGTGGATGCGCGCCTTCGGCGAAGGCCTGTGCGTGTACCGCCCGCACGTGGACCTGAAAACCACGGCTGCCATCTTGGGCAAGAAGCCCAATGGCAACAGCGAAATCGTACTGAACTGGATTACGCCGCACCAGAAGTGGGGTATCCACAGTACTTACTCCGACAACCTGCGCATGCTCACCCTAAGCCGTGGCGGCCCACACGTGTGGATCTCCGAGATTGACGCCAAGAAGGCCGGCATCGTGGACAACGACTGGATCGAGGTATTCAACGTAAACGGCACGCTCACTGCCCGCGCCGTGGTATCGCAGCGCGTGCCAGAAGGCATGAGCCTGATGTACCACGCCCAGGAAAAGATCGTGAACGTGCCTGGTGCCGAAATCAGCGGTAAGCGCGGTGGCATCCACAACTCGGTGACACGAACAGTAACCAAGCCCACGCACATGATCGGCGGCTACGCACAGCTGGCCTGGGGCTTTAACTACTACGGCACCGTGGGCGCAAACCGCGACGAGTTCGTGGTGATACGCAAGATGAAGAACGTGGACTGGATGGATCGTCCACTGGCCGAGTAAGCCGTCTCAGACTGGATACGTGACGCTAGCAGGCCGCAGCCTGCTAGCGTCACAAGACAAGGAGTTTTTCACATGAAAATCCGTGCCCAAATCGGTATGGTGCTCAACCTCGACAAGTGCATCGGTTGCCATACCTGTTCGGTAACCTGCAAAAACGTGTGGACCAGCCGCGACGGTATCGAGTACGCCTGGTTCAACAACGTGGAAACCAAGCCCGGCATCGGCTATCCCAAGGACTGGGAAAACCAGGATAAGTGGCAGGGCGGCTGGGTACGCAAAGCTAATGGCAAGCTGGAGCCGCGTCAGGGCGGCCGGCTGAAGATTCTGGCCAATATTTTTGCTAACCCCAACTTACCGGCTATCGACGAGTATTACGAGCCGTTTACCTACGACTACGAGCACCTGCAGAACGCGCCGGAAATGATCACGCCGCCTACCGCCCGTCCGGTATCGGTGCTGACTGGCAAGAAGATGGACAAAATCGAATGGGGCCCGAACTGGGAAGACGACCTGGGTGGTGAATTCAGCAAGCGCAGCAAGGACGCCTTGTTCGAGGGCATCCAGAAGGAAATGTACTCGGCCTTCGAGAACACTTTCATGATGTACCTGCCGCGCCTGTGCGAGCACTGCCTGAACCCGGCCTGCGTGGCCAGCTGCCCGTCTGGCTCCATCTACAAACGTGAAGACGATGGTATTGTACTGATCGACCAGGACAAGTGCCGTGGTTGGCGCATGTGTGTGTCTGGCTGCCCGTACAAGAAAATTTACTACAACTGGACCACCGGTAAGGCCGAGAAGTGCATCTTCTGCTACCCGCGCATTGAGGCCGGCCAGCCTACTGTGTGTTCGGAAACCTGCGTTGGCCGCATTCGCTACCTGGGTGTGCTGCTGTACGACGCAGACAAGATCGAAGCCGCCGCCAGTGTGGAAGACCCGAAGAGCCTGTACGAGGCGCAACTGGGTGTGTTCCTGGACCCGCACTCCAGCACCGTGCAGGAAGAGGCTCGCAAGCAGGGCATTCCGGAAGCCTGGCTCACCGCAGCGCAAAAGTCACCGGTGTACAAGATGGCCATGGAATGGAAAGTGGCATTTCCACTGCATCCGGAATACCGCACGCTGCCGATGGTGTGGTATATCCCGCCGCTATCTCCCATCCAGAGTGCTATGGAAAACGGTTTGATCGGCGAAAACGGCATCATCCCAGACGTGAAAGACCTGCGTATCCCGATTCGTTATCTGGCCAATTTGCTGACTGCCGGCAAGGAAGAGCCGGTGGTGAGAGCGCTGGAGACCATGGTCGCCATGCGCCGCTACATGCGCGCCAAGAGTATCCATAAGCAAGTGGATGAGACCACGTTGAAAGGCACGCACCTAAAACCTCTTCAAGTCGAAGAAATGTACCAGGTGATGGCCATCGCCAACTACGAAGACCGCTTCGTTATCCCGTCCAGCCATAAGGAAATGGTGGAAAACACCTTTGATGACAAGGCCAGCTGCGGCTTCACCTTTGGTAACGGCTGCTCTGGCGGATCATCTGAATCTAGCTTATTTGGCAAGAAGAAGGCCACGCCTATTGTGTTCCACGATATGCGGCGCGATCGCAAAGCCAACACCGGGAGTAAGTCATGACACCAAGCATTGTTTACCGTGCACTGAGCACATTACTGGTGTACCCGGAGGCTGAATTACAAGCAGCTATTCCAGAATTGGCCAACACACTTGCCGTGGAGCCGGATGTATTACGTGGTGTCCAGCCGTTACTGACAAGGTTATCAGAAGGGGACTTGATAGAGTTGCAGCAAGACTATGTACAGCTATTCGACCGCAACCCCAGTCATTCGCTGCACCTGTTCGAGCACATTCATGGCGAAGATCGTGCCCGTGGCCAAGCCATGGTGGACTTAATTGATGAGTATCGTCGGCATGGCTTTGAGCCAGTAGCTGATGAGCTGCCTGATTATGTGCCGCTATTCCTTGAGTTCATTTCGCTGTGCGAGGCTGACGAAGCCGCTCGTTTACTGGGTGATGCCGTACATGTGCTGGCCCACGTGTCCAAGAAACTGGCAGATAGCGGCTCGGCTTACGCCGGGGTGCTGGATGCGCTGGTGTGGTTGTCGCCAGTGGTCCCCGAGCCGTTGACGGTACCGCCGGTCCGCGACATGGACGAGGCTCTGGAAACCTTCGGCCCCGGAGTCGACGGTGTGGAGCCTCTACTGAAGCCAGCTATGCCGTCTGTGGCCACAGTCAACTTTTATCCTAAGGGCCACGCTGCTACCCGTTAACCACGCATGTGGCCAGTCGTTAAGGTTGGCCACAGCAAGGAGAAAACAATGGACTATCTGCATCAATTCGTTTTCGGGATCTACCCGTATATCGCGCTGGCGATCTTCCTGCTGGGTAGCTTGGTGCGCTTCGAACGCGAACAGTACAGCTGGAAAAGCGAATCCAGCCAGCTACTGCACCGTGGCAGCTTGCGCCTGGGCAACATCCTGTTCCACGTCGGCATCATTGGTCTGTTCTTCGGCCATGCAGTGGGCCTGCTGACCCCAGTAGCGGTATGGGATGCACTGGGTGTGACTCACAGTTTCAAGCAAGCTTTTGCCATGACTGCTGGCGGCATTATGGGTACGTTGTGCCTGATTGGTGTGCTTATTCTACTGGCACGCCGTTTGGGTAACGATCGCCTGGCTGCCAACACCACCTGGCGCGACAAGTTGGTACTGCTGTGGATTCTGGCCACGCTGCTACTGGGCCTGTCCACCATCGCCGTCTCCGCCCAGCACATGGACGGTCACGAAATGGTGCTGTTGATGACCTGGGCGCAACACGTGGTGACCTTCCGTGGTGATGCGGCCAGTTTCATCGCTGACGCCTCGCCAGTGTTCAAGGCCCATCTGTTCATGGGAATGAGCTTGTTCGTGATTTTCCCGTTTACCCGTCTCGTGCACGTTTGGAGCGGCTTTGGTGCCGTTGGCTACCTGGGTCGCAGCTGGCAGCTGGTGCGTCCTCGCCGCTAAACCAGCACCGGCTTTTGCTGGTTGCAGCGCTAACGACGCCGGCTTGTGCCGGCGTCGTTTTTAATGACTTCACAAGAAAGACAAGTATGCAAAGCGTGGATGCCACCCGCGATGCGCTGTTGGCTTGCGCCCGTGCGCCGGCCCAGAGCGAAACCCTACCCCTTTTGGATATTGCTCATCGAGTGCTAGCCCGGCCTTTAGTGGCACGTTTGGATGTGCCCCCGCACGATAATAGTGCTATGGATGGCTACGCCGTGCGAAGCAGCGAACTAAAACCAGGCGTGGCTTTCGAGGTTAGCCAGCGTCTGCCCGCCGGCAGTCTGCCTTCACCATTATTGCCAGCTAGTGTGGCACGCATTTTTACTGGCGCAATGCTGCCCGAAGGTGCCGATGCCGTGGTGATGCAGGAGCACACCAGCACGCTACCCGATGGACGTGTGATGTTTGACGACGTGGTGAGGTCCGGGCTGAATATCCGCCGCCGTGGCGAGGATATCACCGACGGCAGCAGCGTACTGGCCGGTGGTCTACGCCTTAAACCGGCTCATCTGGGTTTGGCCGCATCTGTGGGCGTGGCCTCATTGCCGGTCTACACGCAGTTGCGTGTGGCTGTGTTTTTTACTGGTGACGAACTGCAAGAACCGGGGAGACCTGCTTTGCCTGTTCACATCTATAACGCTAATCGCTACTGGCTGGTGCCTGCCCTGCGGGCGTTGGGTTGTGAGGTGCTGGATTTGGGTATTGTGCCGGATCGACTGGCCGACACGCGGCAACTGTTGCGCGATGCTGGCCAGGCTGCCGATGTGGTAATGACCTGTGGCGGTGTATCGGTTGGCGAGGAAGATCACGTCAAGGCGGCGGTTTGCGCCGAAGGCGAGCTACAGCAGTGGCGAGTCGCGATCAAGCCGGGCAAGCCGCTGGCATTTGGGCGCGTAGGGCAGGCTGACTTTATCGGTTTGCCCGGTAATCCAGTGGCTGCCTGGGTGGGCTTTATCGTGCTTGTGAGAGACTTTCTGCGTGCCCGTCAAGGCGAGGTGCTACCTCGCTGGCAGCCGCAGGGTTGGTTGCCAGCCAGCTTTCGCTGGCCAAGGCCAGACCCGCGGCGGGAGGAATTCTTGCGGGTACGCGTGGTGCCAGATGGCACCAGCCACGTGTTGCATGCCTACCCACAACAGGGCTCGGCAGTGCTGTCGTCCTGCGTATGGTCAGACGGGCTAGCGCGGCTGCAGCCTGGGCAAGTGGTAGAGCCAGGTACCTTACTGCCAGTATACGGCTGGGGTGCAGGCGTATGAGCAATCTTACTCATTTCGATGCTAGCGGCCAAGCCCATATGGTGGATGTTGGCCATAAGGCAGAAACCCGCCGCACGGCGGTGGCCTGCGGTCATATCGACATGCATGCCGACACATACGCTGTACTGCAGGCCGGCAACAGTAAGAAGGGCGATGTGCTGGGCATCGCCCGCCTAGCGGCTATTCAGGGCAGTAAGCGTACGGCTGACCTTGTTCCCCTTTGTCATCCGCTGGCGTTGACTCATGTTGCTGTCACCTTTCGCTATAACGATACGGCGTGCCGTCTGAGTTTGGTGGTGACGGCTGAGACTGTTGGCCGCACCGGTGTGGAAATGGAAGCGCTGACCGCGGTGATGGCCGGCTTGCTCACGGTGTACGACATGCTGAAAGCTATCGATCGAGGTATGCGGATCGGTGGCATACGACTGTTGGAAAAGCAAGGGGGACACAGCGGGCACTGGCAAGCCGAGACCGCCTTGCCGAGCTGAAATCCTTATCCTGTCTCAAGGAAGTATGACTCTGCTCCCCGTAACATGCTAAGCAAGTTCAACCCTGTGGATAGCAAATATGCAAGACCTAACCGTACATTTATTCGACGCACGTGGCGTCGCCAAGCGCTTTCGTCATGCCGCCATATTTGGTGCGCTGGAGCAACTGAATCGCGGTGAAATTATGCGCTTCGTCAACGATCACGAGCCTGTGCCACTGCTGCAGCAAATTCGTCAGCGCTACCAGGATCAGGTGCAGATCGTGGCTGTTTCGCAGCAGCCTGGTGAAGTGGTATTCGATTTCTCGGTCTTCCCGGCCGGTTCGGACCAGGATGACGCCACGCCGCCGCCAGTCGGCAGTTGTGGTGGTGGGGGTGGTGGCTGCGGTTGTAGCGGGGGCTAAAACATGCGGCCAACCCTGAATGTGCAGCCTGCTGCCTCTGGGCGCATCAGGCTCAGCCCGCAAGCGGTGCCATCAGCACCGCCGCTGAGTTTACGTACCCGTCTTGATAGCGTACCTCACCGAGCGTTCTTTCTGGCGGGCGTGCTGGCTGTACTCAGCCAAGGCCTCTGGTGGGCGCTGACCTGGCTACTGGCACCTCAACAGGCCTACGCGGCTGTTCCGGTGCACGGGCTGTTGACACCACTGGCTGTGTTTCCTCTGTTCATGCAGGGTTTTGTGTTTACCGCTGGTCCGCGTTGGCTGAGCGTAGCCGATGGCACGCCCAAGCGGGGAAATCTGTCGCAGGCGCTGCTAGCCCTCGTGGGTATCTGGCTAGCGCTGCTCGGTTTCATGCTGGGCGGTGTCTGGCCGTTGCCAGGGCTGCTGCTGATTGTGGCCCAATGGGCTGGTAGCTGCTGGCGCTGGGCGGCAATCTGCCATCGCAGCCAAATAACTGATCGGCTTCATGGAGTTGCCATACTGCTGGCTATGCTTGGCGGGTTAGGTGCTATGCTGTTCGCTTGCTGCTGGGTGATCAGCGGCAACGACATCTGGTGGGCAGCAGCTCGGCAGGGCTTGTTTTGGTGCTTTTTACTGCCGGTATTCCTGACGGTTTCGCATCGCATGCTACCGTTTTTCACACAGGCGGTCTTACCCACTCATCAATCGTGGCGGCCTGCGCATTTGTTGCACTGCTGGCTGGCCTGCTGCGTATTGCTGGCGGTGGCTAACTTGGCCGGATTGCATAAGTTGGAGGCGGTACTTGCTATGCTAATGGCTGGTAGCCTGGCCTACACTAGTGCTCGCTGGGGCCTGCGCGTCAGCTTGCAGAACCGCCTGCTGGCCATGTTGCATTTCAGTTTCGTTTGGTTGGTACCTGCGCTGTTGCTGCAAGCCGCTTCTGCACTAGGTCAGCCGGTGGGGTCTGCGCCAGTGCATGCATTGGGGCTGGGTTTTGCGGGTACCATGCTGATGGCGTTTGTCACGCGAGTCAGTCTTGGCCACAGTGGTCGCCCACTACAGGCTGACCGCGGCTTTGTGGTTCTTTACGTACTGTTGTACCTTATCGCTCTATGGCGTGTCTTTCTGGCGATAGTTGGTAACCACGCCGGTTGGCTTGCATTTGCGTCACTTGCTTGGTTGGCGGTGTTGTTTGTCTGGGCGGTACGTGTGATTCCCATGTACCTTCAGCCGCGGTTGGATGGTAAGGTTGACTGAGTCCTGTGTACTCTTATCACAAAAAAGCCACGCGTTAAGCGCGTGGCTTTTTTAATACTTAAGAGACACTACAAACAGACAAGAATATTGTAATTCTTGCCAAGGTATCCGGACTAGAGCTTCTCCAGGCCGTGCTCTACTGCGTACACAGCAGCTTGTACCCTGCTGCTGATGCCCAGCTTGCGCAGAATGTTCTGCACGTGCACTTTCACTGTGCTCTCGGCTAGGTCTAGAGCGCGAGCAATTTCTTTGTTGCTTCCACCGCGAGCAAGGTGGCTAAGTGTTTCGCGCTCACGCGGTGTTAGGCTGTCCAGCTCACTTTGTGGTGCGACAGGTATTGGTGTACGTAGTCGAGCTACTAGCTTGGCTGTCATTTCCGGTGATAACACACTATCGCCATCCACTGCACGACGGATGCTGTCCAGAAGGAAGTCAGCATTAATATTCTTCAGCAGGTAGCCCCGAGCGCCAGTCTTCATACACTCGGCTAGGTCTTCTCCGTCTTCGGATACGGTCAGCATCAGCACAGCTAACTCGGGTTGGCTAACGAGCATCTGTGCCAGTGCATCGCGGCCGTTCATGACCGGCATGTCCAAATCCAGTAGAACGATGTCAGGTTTGAGTTGCTCTGCTTTTTTGACACCTTCCAGGCCATCTGCGGCTTCGCCGATTACTTCCAAGTCAGCTTGGCGTTGAAGCAAGGCTTTGAGGCCGCTACGGAAAAGGGTGTGATCATCGACTAGCAGTATACGAAGGAGGGGGGTCATGCGGCTTGTCTTTCTGTGCGGGGCAGGGTAATTGTCACCATGGTGCCGTTGCCTGCCCGGGGGGTGAACTGAATGCTGGCATGGATGCGAGCCGCGCGTTCCTGCATGATGGAGAGTCCGACATGACGGTCTTTACGGGCTTCCATCAATTTGTCATCGAAGCCACAGCCATCATCAGCAATTTCCATGACGAAGTCGTCTTCGTTGCTTATACGTATATCTACGCGCTGCGCTTGTGCGTGCTTGCGTACGTTCGATAGTGCTTCTTGCAGAATGAAGATCATCTGTAGTTGCTGATCTGGCGTGAGTGGGAGACCGTTACCACTGATGTTGAATTGTGTCAGCACGCGAGCCTGAGTTTCAAAGCGCTGCAACAGGCTGTCTACAGCAGCTAGAAAGTCTTGCTTGCTAATGCGAGTACGGAAATTCAGTAGTAGCTCGCGCACGTCTTCGTAACACTCTTGAACACCTGCCTGGATGAATGCTAGATTTTCACGTGCTTCAGGGCTGAGATAGGCAGGCAAGGCACTTTCCAGCATTTGTACCTGCAAGTTCAGAAATGATAGTGACTGCGCGATGCTGTCATGCAAGCCTTGCGCCATTAGATTGCGCTCTTCTGATACGGCAAACTGGCGGTCGCGTGCGGCCAGACGTTGGTTTTCTATGGCTACACCTAAGTGATTTCCTAGGGTCTCTATGAGAAACTGTTCATGCTGCGGTAGCTGTGTGGCGTGGCGGAAATAGAGGGTAAAGATACCAACGTTCTGCTGCTTGGCACGAATGTGGAAAATAGCTACGCTTGAGAAACCAGCTTGTTGGCAATGCTTCTCTTCATCGCCAGGTAGCTTGCGAAAGAGCCGTACGATGGCTTGTGGCTGAGCTACGGCATCGCCGCAGTAGCAGCCGTTAATTTGCTGGCAGTCATTCTCTTGCTGCAAAGGTACAGGTAAACCCAACTGTGCTAAGGGTTCCAATCGGCCTCGCTTACTGTCTACGAGTCGGATGCTGCCTGCATCAGCCCCGGTGAGTTTCATGAGTTGCTCGATAAAACCACGGCCCATATCTGCCAATTCGTGAGCTTCATGCAAGTAAGCGGTAATACCGTAAAGTGCAGTTAGTTGACGGTTCTTTTCGTCTAGGGAGCGGGTTTTGTCGCGTACTTTATCTTCCAGTGTGGTGTATAGCTCTTGCAAGCGGCTGGCCATCTGGTTGAATCCGTGTGAAATATCAGCCAGCTCATCGTTCCCTACTACGGGCACACGTGTAGCCAGCTGTCCGTCACGTAGCTGTACTATCCCTTCGCCCAAGGTATTTAACGGACGGATGATAAGCAGAAATAGAAGGTACATCATCGTGATGGCGCCGATGATGGCCATCGCCATGAGGGCCATTTGAAACAACCGAAGTAATGTAGTGTTTTTGGCGTTATCTTCTTCCACTAGGCGTACTAGGCGGTCTATTTGTTCTACAAATCCGCTGATATCTAGTATCGGCATGGTGGGGCCTGTGACCTGGCCGCGCCTTGCTTGCTCCAGCATGGGGAGAATCTGGTATTGCCATTGTTTCAAGATCAATACGGCTTGCTGGCGCACTGCAGCATTGTCCGGTAGGAATAATGGTCGAGCAGGATCTCCGCGCTGTAGCCGTGTCATGGTGTCTGCAAACTGCTTTTCCTCATGGGTGATGCTGGCTGAGCTGGCACCTTCGCTGACCATCAGCGCTACACGATAACTACGCATGCGCAGGCTGCCCGCATCATTAATGGCAGCAGCACCTCCTTCAAGTTTCCAGGACAGAATAAGGGTATAGCCAATAGATGTCATGGCCAGTAGTAGCCAGACAATGGTGAGTCCCAGCAGCTTGCCGGATAGACTGCGCATGGCTTCGGGGGCGGAAAAGTGCATAGTGGGAGCGCGCGATTTGGGATGGTTTCACCTTAATGCGCTTTGATCGCTTCGGCAATCCGCCAAAAGGAGGAGGCGTTAGCAGTCTGCCCGTTCAAGCGGGCAAACTAGTGGAACGAAACGGTGGCTTTCAGCGTCCAGACCCCAAAGTGCACCTTCATGCATATCGAAGTACCAACCATCCAGCATAAGTTGTCCCGTCTTGACGCGGTCAGCCAACCACGGGTAGCCCAGCAAGTTGTTCAGTGATACCAGGATGGCTGCCTGCTCGCATTGACGAGTTTGCACGGTGGCATTATCCCCTGCATGGTGGCGGTAAGTTAGTTCTCGTGCTGGTTCCGCTATAGCCAGCCAGCGTGTGAGGGCGCTATCGCGTGGTGTACTGCGTTGGAGCAAGGCCTGGATCCCACCACAACCTGAGTGTCCCATGACAATGATGCGGCCAACCTTCAGGCTAAGTACTGCGAAT
Organism: Vogesella sp. XCS3; assembly: GCF_020616155.1. Taxonomy (NCBI): domain Bacteria; kingdom Pseudomonadati; phylum Pseudomonadota; class Betaproteobacteria; order Neisseriales; family Chromobacteriaceae; genus Vogesella; species Vogesella sp. XCS3. The sequence continues at coordinate 3,387,678 of NZ_CP085530.1, forward strand.
TCCAACGCAGCCGCCACGCTGGCGTGTTCATTGTGCGGGCTGTATGGCGGTACCAAGTTAGCGACATTGCGTATGACGAACATTTCACCGGGTTGGCTGCCCATGAGTGCAGGAGGGTGAACTCGTGAGTCACAGCAAGCAATCACTAGCGTTGCAGGGTGCTGGCCCTGGCATAGGCCGGCGTAGACGGGGTTGTCTGGAGAGAAGTACTCTTGCTGAAAGCGGCGAAAGCCCTGCAGCAGCGGATCATCGAGTGCCATGCTTAGCCTCCGGTCATCGACATGAAGCGTACTATGCGGGTAGGTGCTTCGTTGAAAGTGTGTTGTTGTGGTTTGAGCTCGATCGCAGTGCGGATGGCATTGTCAAGTTCACTATCACTGCAGCCCTCTCTTAGCAATGGACGTAGTTCAAAACGTTCCTCTTGTCCCAGGCACATGTACAAGGTGCCGTCTACCGATAGCCGAACACGGTTGCAGCTAGCACAGAAGTGCTGTGACATTGGGGTAATCAAGCCCAAGGTAAAGCCACCATCTGCGCTTTCCCAGTAGCGAGCGGGCCCCCCTCCTAGCGTTTTGCAGCTGGGCCGTAGGCCAAAGCGTTGTTGTAGGCGATCCAGTATCGGCTGCAGAACCACTCCGCGAGTTTGCTGGCCGGTGTGCCCCATTGGCATGGCCTCAATCAAGCGCAGGATTAAACCATGGGCCATGCAGTAAGCCACCATCGGTTCGATATCATCTTCATTGATACCGGCCAGCGGCACCATATTGATCTTGATGCTGGTAAAGCCTACTTCGCGTGCCGCTTGTAGGCCATCAAGTACTTGTTGCAAGCAGTGACTGCCGGTAATGCCATGGACACAATCTTCGCGCAGAGAATCAAGACTGACATTCAGCCGTTGTACGCCAGCAGCGTGCAATGCTTCTGCTTGCTGTACCAGTTGGGTGCCATTAGTGGTGAGAGACAAGTCATCCACACCTGGTAGCGAGGCTAGCTGTGCAGCAAGATTCGGCAGGTTGCGGCGTAATAGGGGTTCGCCGCCGGTGAGGCGGTAGCGGCGTGTGCCCAGGCGTGTAAAGGCAGCGACTACCCGGCTGATTTCATCAAAACTTAGCCAGTTAGCTGGCTCTTCGAAACCTTTGAAGCCTTTAGGTATGCAATAGGTACAGCGCAGATCACAGCGATCGGTTACTGAAATGCGCAGGTAGTCCACGCTGCGGCCAAAACGGTCGGTCAGCATGACGAATCCTTTCTGTAGGTGTTACAGGAAACGAAGCGGCTGGCCCGCACGGTTAAACGCAAGGTAGCGCGCAATATCACCGCCAGTTTGTATAGTCTGGATCATGCGTTTGAGGGGCGCATCTGCTGTGGCGCTACCGCTGTCATCGATCGCAGCGACAAACACTACCTCCCAGCGGTGATCCAGAGCATCGGCATCACGCTGCAGCGTTGCAAAGTCGGTCAGCTCGGCAGGGGTTTTATCGACGCAAAGCACGGGTTGCAAAATGCCACCTTCACCGGCCGCAAAGCGTTCAGCTTCAGCTGGTTGATGGTCGTCATGCAGACGGCGCTGGCAAAAGGCGAATAATAGACGCTGCGGTGCAGCTTGCTGACTTGCAGCCTGTAGCAGGCCACTGAAATCGTGAATAGCGGACATGGCGGTATTCCTAGGGTAGTTGACCGCAGTGTAGGCCGACGATGAGGCCTTGCCGATACGCTATCAGCAGGGGGGGGCTACGCCGAAAGAGGTAGCGGGTAAGTAAAGCCTTGATACGGATCATTCCGCCCGTATTGGATGGCGGCGATACTACCGCCATCGTTTATTCGGAGTGTTTTGCCATGCTATTTGCTAGGCTTTATTCCTGCGCTCTTTTATGGATTGGGTGATGCATGATGCCACGTGACTTGCGCGGTTTAGCACCACCTGGGCCACTGGAGATTATTTTAGCAGAGGTCGATGAGGCGAAGCCTGGAAAGCAATTGGCTTATGTGCTTCCTCATTTTCCAGGGCCACTGGCATCTCTGCTGGCGGAGCAGGGGGTACGGCTGCAGAGTCAAATGCTGCCTGACTTTAGTGGTGTCGTATTGACCCTGCAATTGCCCGGATGAGTGTTTAAGGGTTGAGGATACGCCTTAGTCATTTATCTCAGGATGTTTAGCTGGACTGACTAGTGCTAACTCCTGGTAAAGAGGGTGATAGCAAGGGGTAGAGTCTTACCACTTCTCCAATGAGTAATAGCGCCGGAGGTATAATTAGCTGGCGTTGCACGGTATCGGCAAGGCCGGCAAGCGTTGTACAGCACACCCGCTGTTGCGGCGTCGTGGCGTTTTCTATCACTGCTACAGGCGTGCCAGGCAGCCGACCATGCTCCATCAGGTTGCCAGCGATAGCAGCCGCCTCACCTAGCCCCATGTACACCACGATGGTCTCTCTGCAGTCGGTTCTTTGTGTCCAGTTCAGTGCTAATTCACCTTCACGGCGGTGGCCTGTGACCAATATTACTCCTTGCGCGCAGTCGCGATGGGTAAGTGGAATGCCGCAGCTTGCAGCTGCACCCAGCGCTGCACTGATACCTGGCACGACTTCACAGCGTATGCCTTCTGCTGCTAGTGCGGTCAGCTCTTCACCGCCCCTGCCGAAGAGCAGTGGATCTCCCCCCTTCAGTCTGACCACTCGCCGGCCTTGGCGCGCGTAATCCACCATTAGCTGGTGTATGGCAGCCTGTGGCAGTGTGTGTCGGTTGGCACGCTTGCCAACGCAAACCAGCTCGGCCTGGCGGTTGGCCAGCGCCAGGATGTCGGGGCTGACCAGCAAGTCGTACAGCACCACGTCGGCCTCGGCCAGGCGGCGCAGTGCTTTGAGGGTCAGCAGGTCCGGGTCGCCGGGGCCTGCGCCCACCAGGCTGACTTCGCCGGCCTGTAGCGGGGTAGCGTGGGAAAACGGTTGCGCGGTGTTCATGGCGGCTCCTCTGGTGTTGAGGTCGTCAGTGTAGGAAGGGCAGCGCCTGGAAATCGTTGATTCGAATCAATGCTATCCGGATACCCCGAAACGTACAGTCCGCCCTGAATGCCGGGGTTCCGGTACACATGATGGGAGGCTGCGATGAGCACCAGTTTTACCAAGTCAACCGCACGAAACATTTTCTACGGAGGGGCGGTGTTTTTCTTCCTGCTGTTTGTCGCACTGACGTTCGACACCGTGCAGGCCCTGCCCAAGCGCGATAACCGCGCCAACCTCACCGAACAGGTGGCGCGCGGCAAGAACCTGTGGGAGGTGAACAACTGTATCGGCTGCCACACCTTGCTGGGCGAGGGCGCCTACTTTGCGCCGGAGCTGGGCAACGTCTACCAGCGTCGCGGGCCGGAGTTCATCAAGGCCTGGATCAAGGCGCAGCCCACCGGGGCACCGGGCCGTCGCCAGATGCCCAATTTCCACCTGACCGATGCCCAGATCGACGACCTGGTGGCATTCCTGAAGTACAGCAGCCAGATCAACACCAATAACTGGCCGCCGAACATCGAAGGCTAGACCAGTCCGCCGTACCAGCGGGTGCGGCCAACGTATCCAGCCCTTTACCTTAACGGGAGAAACACATGACATCCCTTGCTTCGGCAGCAGGTCGGCAAACCACGCCGTCTGCGGCCAACGTCCAGCTCAAGTACCGCTCGCAGGTGGTGGCCAAGCCATATTTCACGGCCGCCATCGGCCTGTTTGTCGGCCAGATCATTTTTGGCCTGGTGATGGGCCTGCAGTACGTGATCGGCGACTTTCTGTTTCCGGCCATTCCGTTCAACGTGGCGCGCATGGTGCACACCAACCTGCTGATCGTGTGGCTGCTGTTCGGCTTCATGGGCGCCGGTTATTACCTGATTCCAGAAGAGTCGGAACGCGAGCTGCACAGCCCCAAACTGGCCATCGCCACGTTCTGGGTATTCCTGGTAGCGGGGGCGCTGACCATCGTCGGCTACCTGGCGGTGCCCTATGCCACGCTGGCGCAGATGACGGGCAACGATCTGCTGCCCACCATGGGGCGGGAATTCCTGGAGCAGCCCACCATTACCAAGATCGGCATCGTGCTGGTGGCGCTGTCCTTCCTGTTCAACCTCAGCATGACGGTACTGAAAGGCCGCAAGACCAGTATCAGCATGGTGATGATGCTGGGGCTGTGGGGGCTGGCGATTTTCTTCCTGTTCTCGTTCTACAACCCGCATAACCTGGTGCTGGACAAGTACTTCTGGTGGTGGGTGGTGCACTTGTGGGTGGAAGGCGTGTGGGAACTGATCATGGGTGCCATGCTGGCCTTCGTACTGGTGAAAGTGACTGGCGTGGACCGTGAAGTGATCGAAAAATGGCTGTACGTGATCATTGCCATGACGCTGATTACCGGCATCATCGGTACCGGCCACCACTATTTCTGGATCGGTACGCCGGCTTACTGGCAGGTGTGGGGGTCGGCCTTCTCGGCACTGGAGCCGATTCCGTTCTTCATGATGACCCTGTTCGCCTTCAATATGGTGAACAAGCGTCGCCGCGAGCACCCCAACAAGGCCGCCGTGCTGTGGGCGCTGGGTACCGGCGTGATGTCCTTCCTGGGGGCGGGCGTGTGGGGCTTCTTGCACACGCTGGCGCCGGTGAACTACCTGACCCACGGCACGCAGATTACGGCCAGTCACGGTCACATGGCTTTCTACGGTGCCTACGCCATGGTGGTAATGACCATGATCTCCTACGCCATGCCGCTGATGCGCGGCCGCGAAGCCAACAGCAATCGCGCCCAGGTGGTGGAAATGTGGTCGTTCTGGCTGATGACCATCGCCATGGTATTCATCACGCTGTTCCTCACCGCCGCCGGCATCCTGCAAGTGTGGATGCAGCGCATGGGCGATACCCCGCTGTCGTTCATGGCCACCCAGGACAAACTGGCGTTCTTCTACTGGCTGCGTGAAGGGGCCGGCGTCGTGTTCTTCATCGGCCTGCTGCTGTACATCATCAGTTTCTTCGTCGGCAAGGACGAAGCCCGCTAAGCCGGGCACCGGGCTGCCGGCACGCCATCTGCGGCGCTGGAAGTGCCGGGCTTGAACCTGAAGGGGCGCAGATCTGCGCCCTTTTTGGCCGCTTGCCGCTGTCTGCGGCGCCACCGTCTTGTGTTTTTTCTCCCTGCAACCCCTGTCTGCCCGCGTGCGTCCTGGCATGCGCCGGGCAGCGTGTTTTTTGCGGAGGCGATATGTCCCACCCCATGCCGACCACGCCACGCCGGGTACCCGGCGACCTGGCCATGTGGTTTTTCATCCTGGCGGAGCTGGCCGTGTTTAGTCTGCTGTTTGCCGCCTGCGCTTACGCCCGGCTGCAGCAGCCGCAGCTGTTTGCCCGTCAGCAGGCCGGCCTGCCATTGTGGCCGGCACTGGCCAATACTGTGCTGCTGCTTAGTGGCAGCGCAGCCGTATTCAATGCCTGCTGCGCTTATGCGGCCGGGAGGGGGCAGGCAGGGCGGCGCTGGTTGCTGGCCTGCCTGCTGTGCGGCAGCGGCTTCATGCTGCTGAAAGGCCACGAGCTGGGGGCGCTGTTTGCCGCCGGCATTAATCTGTCCAGCAACAGTTTCTGGATGTTCTACCTGTCGCTGGCCGGCTTTCATTACCTGCACGTGCTGCTGGGCATGGTCATTGTGGCTGCGGTGTGGTGGCGGGCCGGCCAGGGCGCCTACGCGGCCAACCATGACGGTGTGGAAACCGTTGCCGCCTACTGGCACATGGTGGACCTGGTGTGGCTGGTGCTGTTCGCCCTGCTGTACACCGCCCGCTAGGAGGGTGGCGTTTTCTTATTGCGTATCAAGGCAGAGCCGGCAGAGCACCGGTAGGCTGCCGACATGACATCCCCCCACGTTCACCGCATTTACTGGCGCCTTTGGCTGGCCTTGCTGTTGCTCACCGCTGCGCTGGCACGGCTGGCCGACACGCTGGCCCCCGGCCCGCTGTTGCTGACACTGGCACTGGGCGGCGCTTGGCTGAAGGGCACGCTGGTGGCCGAGCACTACATGGGCTTGCGCCGCGCGCCGCTCTGGCTGCGTGCAGCCGTGCACGGCTGGCTGCTGCTGGTGTGTGGCGGGATCTTGCTGACTTTCCTGCCGGAGTTGCTATGAACGCGCCCCACCGAGCCGCCGCTGCGGCACCGCTGCCTTTCTACCAACCGCTGGCCGACGAATGCGAGGTGTTCGAGGCGGCCTGGCACCAGCAACTGCCCCTGCTGATCAAGGGCCCCACCGGCTGCGGCAAAACCCGCTTCGTGGCACACATGGCCGCCCGGCTGGGCCTGCCGCTGTTTACCGTGTCCTGCCACGATGACCTGTCGGCTGCCGATCTGGTAGGCCGCCACCTGATTGCCGCCGGCAATACCCAGTGGTGCGACGGCCCGCTCACCCGTGCCGTGCGCGCTGGCGGCATCTGCTATCTGGACGAAGTGGTAGAAGCGCGCAAGGACACCACTGTGGTGCTGCACCCGCTCACCGACGATCGTCGCATCCTGCCCATCGAGCGCACCGGCGAACAGTTGGCCGCACCCGCCAGTTTCATGCTGGTGGTATCGTACAACCCCGGTTACCAGCACGTGCTGAAAACGCTGAAGCCCTCCACCCGGCAGCGCTTCGTGGCGCTGGCGTTCGACTTTCCGCCGCCGGCGGTAGAGCTGACCGTACTGCGCGAAGAGGGCGGCGCCGACGAGGCGCTGGCGCGCCGGCTGGTGGCGCTGGCCGCCCAGTTGCGCCGCTTGGGCGGCTATCACCTGGACGAAGCGGTCAGTACCCGCCTGCTGGTGTACGCCGCCAAGCTGATCGCTAGCGGCATGGCCGCCCGTACTGCCTGCCGGGTAGCGCTGGTGGAACCGTTATCGGACGAGCCGGATACGTTGGCCGCGCTGATGGCGGTAGTGGATACACAGTTCGGAGCCTGACATGGAAGACCTCGTCGGCAGCTGGTGGGACCGGCTGGTGCGCCGTGCCGCCTACCCCGGCTACCCGCAAGCGGCGGTATTGCTGGATGACGTGGCGCCGCAAGCGTTGCTTTTTTTTCGTGCCATGGGCGGCGACCCCGGCCTGGCCATCCGCAGCGCGGTAGGCACGGCACACGGTGCCCGCCGCCGCTGGCTGGCACGTGTTGCCGGTATCGACACCCACGTCGAGCTGGCCTGGCGCGACGGACAGGCGCTGTACCTGCCCGAGCGCATCGACCTGTACCCGGACGCCGCGCTCAACCGCGGCCTGTATTTCTGGCTGATGGCCTTGGCCGCGCAGCCTCCAGCGCAGGGCGACTGGCTGCAAAGCAATAGCGAGGGCACGGCGCGCTGCCTGGCCACCATGCCGGGGCTGGCGACCTTGTACCAGCGGCTGGTAGCGGCCTTGCTGCCGCTACGCAACTGGCCGGCAAACGGTACCGGCCAGGCCGCCGAGCAGGCCATCCGCCACGCGCTGTTGCAACCGGGTACAGCGACAGCTCTGCCTGCTGGCAGCCCGCCACCGCAGCCGGTGCCGCTGTGGCTGCACCCGTCACCCCCGTCTGCTGCCGCGGCTAACCAGGACGACGGCCAGCAGCCGGAGCAGGGCCATGGCGACAGCCGGGACAGCAAAGCCCGGCGCCGCTACCGTGCCCGCCGCGATAACCCGGACGATCGCAAGAACGGCATGTTGCTGCAGTTTCGCGCCGAAAGCATCTTTACCTGGGACGACTACGTGCGCGTCAACCGTCACCAGGACGAGGACGAGCCTGACGACGGTGCCGCCGCCGAAGACATGGATCGCCTCACCGTCAGCCGCGACGGCAAGACCCGCGCCAGCCGGCTGAAGTTTGACCTCGACCTGCCGGCTGCCGCTTACGACGACACGCCGCTGGGCGACGGTTTGCTGCTGCCGGAATGGGACTACCGCCGCGAGCGGTTGGTGGCCGACCATTGCCGCTTACAGCCGATGCTGCCACGTGACGCCAGCCCGGCACCTTTGCCGGACAAACTGCAGGCGGCCGCCCGGCGTTTGCGGCGGCAATTCCAGGCCTTGTCACCCGAGCGCAGCCGCAAAAGCGGTGAAGCCAGCGGGCCGGACCTGGACCTGGACCGCATCATCCGCTTCTTGGCCGAACAACGCAGCGGTGTGGCCGTGGCCGAACCGCCGTTGTACCAGGCATGGCCGCCCGCCGGGCGCAGCATGGCCTGCCTGCTGCTGGCCGACCTGTCGCTGTCTACCGAAAGCTGGCTGGGCGAGGCCGGGCAGGTGATTCACGTCATCCGCGACAGCCTGCTGCTATTTGCCGAAGCACTGGCGGCCTGCGGTGACGCCTTCGGCCTGTACGGTTTTTCGTCACTGCGGCGCAGCGAGGTACGCTACCTGCTGCTGAAAGATTTCGGTGAACCCTACGACGATGCCGCACGCGGGCGCATTCTGGCCATTCGCCCCGGTTACTACACTCGGATGGGCGCCGCTATCCGCCAGTCCACCACAATCCTATTGCAGCAGCCGGCCCCGCGCCGCTTGTTGCTGATCGTGTCCGACGGCAAACCCAACGACCTGGACCACTACGAAGGCCGTTACGGCGTGGAAGACACCCGCCAGGCGGTGCTGGAAGCACGCCGCGCCGGGCTGATTCCGTTTTGTGTCACCGTCGACCGCGAGGCCGGCGACTACCTGCCGCACCTGTTCGGCAAGCGCGGTTACAGCGTGGTACACGACGCCCACCGCCTGCCGCAGGTGCTGACTAGCCTGTACGCCAGCCTGACTGCCTGAAACCCGTGTACCGGAGTGTGCCATGCGCCGCAAATTCCCCATTCACCCCGCCCATCCCGAGCGCCTGTGTTGGGGCTGCGACAAGTATTGTGCGGCCAGCGACCTGCAATGCGGCAACGGCTGCGGCCGCACCCAGCACCCGGCCGAGCTGCTGGGCGACGACTGGTACCTGCAGGGGGACTGGGGCTTCAGCACCGAGGAGCTGGCGCGTTTTACCGGGCTGGAAAGCGTTGATTCGAATCAATGATGATGTGCTGAGACGGGGCGGATGATGCACGCATGAATTCCCTCATAGCGTGGTGGAGAGCATCATGACAAGCTTCAGGATCCGTACCGTGGCCCAAGGCGTTTTATTGGCAACCCTGCCCTTTGCAGCTGCACTGGCCTATGCCGATGCGGCCAACAAACCTGTCAGTCCGGCTGAGGCAGCCTATCAGGCTGGCGGTTCGCCGCTCGCAGGCGAGGACATGCATCAGAATATCAACCCCAAAGCACCGCCTATGACTAAGGCTGAGTTTGCACGGGCTCGTCAGATTTATTTCGAGCGTTGTGCCGGCTGTCACGGTGTGCTGCGCAAGGGAGCTACTGGTAAACCGCTTACTCCAGACATTACTCTGGGCAAGGGCACCGACTACCTGAAGATCTTCATCGCCTACGGCAGCCCGGCCGGCATGCCCAACTGGCAGACCTCCGGCGAGATGAGCGAGCAGGACGTGGACCTGATGGCGCGCTACATCCAGCAGGAGCCGCCGACGCCGCCCGAGTTTTCGCTGGCGGACATCGAGAAGTCGCGCAAGGTCTACCTGCCGGTAGACAAGCGCCCGACACGCAAGATGAACAACTACAACCTCGACAACCTGTTCTCGGTGACGCTGCGCGACAGCGGCGAGGTGGCGCTAATCGACGGCGACAGCAAGCAGATCATCAACATCGTCAAGACCGGCTACGCGGTCCACATCTCGCGGCTGTCCAAGTCCGGCCGCTACCTGTACGTGATCGGCCGCGACGCACGCCTCAACCTGATCGACCTGTGGTTGCCCAAACCGGACAATGTGGCCGAGGTGAAGGTGGGGCTGGAAGCGCGCTCGGTGGAAACCTCCAAGTACAAGGGTTTCGAAGACAAGATCGCCGTGGCCGGCACCTACTGGCCGCCGCAATTCGTGATCATGGACGGCGACACGCTGCAGCCGCGCAAGATCGTGTCCACCCGTGGCATGACCGTGGACAACGAGTACCACCCCGAGCCGCGCGTGGCGTCCATCGTGGCCAGCCACTACCGCCCCGAGTTCGTGATCAACGCCAAAGAAACCGGCAAGATTATGATGGTGGACTACAGCGACCTGGCCAACCTGAAAACCACCACTATCGACTCGGCCAAGTTCCTGCACGATGGCGGTTTCGATAGCAGCGGCCGCTATTTCCTGGTGGCGGCCAACGCTTCCAACAAGATTGCGGTGGTGGATACCAAGACCGACAAGCTGGCCGCTCTGGTCGACGTGGGCAAGATTCCGCACCCGGGGCGCGGGGCCAACTTCGTGCATCCCAAGTACGGCCCGGTATGGAGCACCTCGCATCTGGGCAGCGACGAGGTGACGCTGATCGGCACTGACCCGGCGAAACACCCGCAGTACGCGTGGAAGGCGGTTGCCACCTTCAAAGGGCAGGGCGGCGGCTCGCTGTTCATCAAGACGCATCCGAAATCCAGCAATCTGTGGGTGGATACCCCGCTTAACCCGGACGCCAAGGTCAGCCAGAGCGTGGCGGTGTACGACATCCGCCAGCTGGACAAGCCGCCGCAAGTCATCGACATCGCCGCGTGTGCCAGCCTGGACGATGACGGTGCCAAGCGTGTGGTGCAGCCGGAGTACAACAAGGCCGGTGACGAGGTGTGGTTCTCGGTGTGGAGCGCCAAGAACAAGCAGTCGGCCATCGTGGTGGTCAACGACAAGACCCGCCAGTGCAAGGCCGTCATCAAGGACAAGCGCCTGATTACCCCGACTGGCAAGTTCAACGTGTTCAACACCCAACACGACGTTTACTGATCCAACCATCACGGCGGGCTGCGGCCCGCCCAAGGAGTCAACATGAAAACCTCTCTGCTTACTGCCATGCTGCTGTCCGCCGGCCTGCTGCTGGCCACCACCGCCCAGGCCTCACCGGAGCTGGCCAAGAAGTACAACTGCCTGGCCTGCCACAGCATGGACAAGAAGGTGGTCGGCCCGTCGTTCAAGGACATCGCCAGCAAGTACAAAGGCCAAAACGTGCAGGCCAAGCTGGAAGAAAAAGTGAAGAAAGGCGGCGCCGGCAGCTTTGGCCCGGTGCCGATGTCACCCAATCCGCAACTGCCTGACGCCGACCTGAAGGTACTGGTGAAGTGGGTGCTGTCCCAGTAAGCCGCCCGTGCCGCCAGCCAGTACCGGTATGGCGGCGTTGCGGCCAACCTTGCGCGGGCCGGCCCGGCCCGCGTTAGCCGGAGTACCGTCATGACGAAGCCACTGTACAGCAGGGGTAGCCTGATCGGCCTCATGCTGATGCTGCTGGCCTGTGCGCTGCTATTTGCCAGCGAGGCAGTGCCGGCGTCTCATCTGCCGAAGCCGGATGCGGCCCGGAGCCAGGTACTGCTGCATCTGCTGCGCGAAGACTGCGGCGCCTGCCACGGCCTGACGCGACAGGGTGGGCTGGGCAGCCCGCTCACCGCCGCCGCGTTGGCCGGCAAGCCGGCCGATAGCCTGGTGGCCACCATTCTCGATGGCCGCCCCGGTACCGCCATGCCGCCGTGGCGGCCCTTCATCAGCGAGCAGGAAGCCCGCTGGCTGGTAGAACTCTTGCAACAGGACCTCCCGCGATGACACTTCGAACCCTGCTGAGCGCCGTGTTGGCCGCAGCTGCGCTGGCCGGCTGCGCCACCCCCACGCTACGCGGCAGCGGCGATCTGGGGGTGGTAATCGAACGTGCCGCCGGCAGCCTGCAGGTGGTGCAGCAACAGCCGCCGGCCAGCCTGGCACGCGTCAGAGGCCTGGGCGACCTGTCGCACGCTTCGCTGGTGTATAGCCGTGATGCCCGCTATGTCTACGTGTTTGCCCGCGACGGCGGCTTGTCCAAAGTGGACCTGCTCACCGGTACCTTGCAGGCCCGCGTGCTGCAGGCCGGCAACAGCATTGGCGGGGCCATTTCCAGCGATGGCCGCATCGTGGCGGCACAGAACTACAGCCCCGGCGGGGTGAAGCTGTTCGATGCCGACACGCTGACGCTGCTGGCCGACATCCCGGCGCAGGACGCCGCCGGGCAGTCGTCGCGTGTGGTGGGCCTGGCCGACTTGCCGGGTAACCACTTTGCCTTTGCGCTGTTTGACGCCGGCGAAATCTGGCTACTAGATGCGGCCAACCCGTGCCAGCCGGCCATCACCCGTTACCGCGGCATCGGGCGGCAGCCTTACGACGGTCTGGCCAGTAGCGATGGCCGCTACTACATCGCCGGCCTGTTCGGCGAAGACGGCCTGGCCTTGCTGGACACCTGGCACCTCGATGCCGGCGTGCGCCGCATCCTGCCGGCGTACGGCCAGGGCGAGACCCGGCTGCCGGTGTACAAGATGCCGCACCTGCGCGGCTGGAGCCTGGCCGGCGATTATGCGTTCTTTCCCGCCATCGGCCAGTCACAGGTGCTGGTGGCCGATAGCCGCAGCTGGCAGCCGGTGGCCAAGGTGCCGGTATACGGCCAGCCGGTGTTCGTGATGGCCGAACCGGGCGGGCGCCGCGTGTGGGTGAACTTTGCCTTTCCACACAATGACACCGTGCAGGTGATCGACGTGCCCAGCATGCAGGTGGTGCACACGCTGAAGCCGGGGCGCGCCATCCTGCACATGGAGTTCACCGCCCGTGGCGACGCGGTATGGTTGTCCAGCCGCGACGACGACAAGGTCGTGGTTATTGATACCCGCACGCTGGCCGTGCGTAGTGTGCTGCCGGCGGCCAACCCGTCCGGGATCTTCTTCAGCTGGCGTGCCGGCCGCATGGGGATGTGACATGCTGCAGCCACACGACCCGTTATTGCAGTTGCTGGACCGCTACCAGCGCGACTTCCCCTTGCTGGCATCGCCGTTCGGCTTTCTGGCCGCCGAATGCGGGCTGAGCGAGGCGCAATTGCTGCTGCGCCTGCGCTTGGTACAGGAGCAAGGCCTGCTGGCCAGGCTGGGGGCCGTGTTTGCGCCCAATACCGTGGGTGCCAGTACGTTGGCTGCGCTGGCGGTACCACCGGCGCAGCTGGATGCGGTGGCCGCACTGGTCAGCGCCCAGCCCGAGGTCAACCACAACTACGCACGCGATCACCATTACAACCTGTGGTTCGTGCTGGCCGCTGATAGCCGCCCGGCGCTGGACGCCGCGCTGGCACGCATCGCCAGCGTGACCGGCCTGACGCCGCTGGACCTGCCGCTGCAGCGCGAGTACCACATCGACCTGGGTTTTGCGCTGGGCCGGCACGGCCCGCCGCGGCGTGCGCGCTTGCCGGCAGCGCAGCGCTTGCTGCAGCTGGCGGGCAGCGAGCAGCGCCTGCTGGCTGCGCTGGGACCGGGTTTGCCGCTGCAGCCGCAGCCGTTTCTGGCCCTGGCCGCTGCCAGTGGGCTGTCCGAACTGCATGTGCGCCAGCGCCTGCAGCAGTGGCTGGACGATGGCGTGATCCGCCGTTTCGGCTTTGTGCTGCGCCACCGCGAACTGGGCTACCGTGCCAACGCCATGTGTGTGTGGCAAGTGCCTGCCGCGCAACGCGACGCCATCGGCACGCAACTGGCCGCCGATGCCGCCGTCACCCTGTGCTACGCCCGACCGCCGCAGGGGGCGCACTGGCCGTACAACCTGTTCTGCATGGTGCACGCCCGCAGTAGCGATGAGGCGGCGGCGCACTACCGGCGGCTGAGCGCCGATTACGGTTTGCACGCCATGCCGTCGGCCATGCTGCTGTCTACCCGTCGTTATATCCAGCGCGGTGCGCGCTACCAGCAAGGGCTACTGACCCCATGACTTCTCCATTGGTACTGGACACGCTGGACGCGGCCATCATTGCCGGCCTGCAGGGCGGCTTTCCGTTGCTGGATACCCCTTATGAGGTAGCCGGCCAGCGCTGGGGCATAAGCGGCAGCCAGCTGCAGCAACGCCTGGCCGCGCTGTTGCAGTGCGGCGTGCTGACCCGCTTCGGCCCCTTGTACCAGATAGAGCGTATGGGCGGCTGCTTCCTGCTGGCGGCGCTGGCGGTACCCGAAGCGCGCTACGACGCGGTGGCTGCGCAGGTGAATGCGCTGCCGGCGGTGGCACACAACTACCGGCGCGAGCACGCATTGAACATGTGGTTCGTGCTGGCTACTACCAGTCAGGCGGGGCTGGCCGAGGCGATGGCCCACATCCAGTTGGATACCGGCCTGTCGGTGTATGGCTTTCCCAAGCTGCGCGAGTACTACGTGGGCATGCAGTTGCTGCCCGGTGGCGACAGCGCGGTGGGGCGGCAGTCGGCCACCGTCACCGATACGCCTGCGCCGGTGCTGGACGACGCCGACTGGCGGCTGATCCGCGCTACCCAGGCCGGCTTGCCGCTGCTGGACGCACCGTGGGCGGCGCTGGAAGCCGGCTGCCAACTGGCACCGGGCGAGGCTTGCCGGCGGCTGGCGGCCTTGCTGGCGGGAGGGGTGATCCGCCGCATTGGCGCGGTGCCCAACCACTACGCGCTGGGCTATGGCGCCAACGGCATGGCGGTGTTCGATGTGGACGACGCGGCAGTGGACGCGCTGGGTACGCTGCTGGGGGCGCAGCCGGAAGTCAGCCATTGTTACCGCCGCGCGCGGCAGCTGCCATCCTGGCGTTACAACCTGTTTGCCATGTGCCACGGCGCCAGCCACGCGCAGGTGACGGCTACGGTAAACCGGCTGCGCGGCCTGCTGGGCGAAGCTTGTGGCGACCATCAGGTGCTGTTTTCCAGCCGTATCCTCAAGAAAACCGGCTTGCGGGTGTAAGGGGCAGCCCAGCTGCGCACCGGTGCGGAAAGGCTTGATAGCCATCAAGGAGCCGGCTCCGCGCCAGGAAGAGCATGAGGCCATTGTCATCCGCGGAGCCTGCCATGCTGCGCCTCAGCCATTACCTGCATACCTTGCTGCATCCCGCCCCCTTGCCGCCGGCGCGCCGCCCGGCCGGCCCGGTGGTGATCTGGAACCTGCTGCGTCGTTGCAACCTTACCTGCCAGCACTGCTACGCCACCAGCGCCGACCGCGACTTTGCCGGCGAGCTGTCGCTGGACGAGCTGTACGCGGTGATGGAAGACCTGAAAGCCTGCGGCGTGTCGGTGCTGATCCTGAGCGGTGGCGAGCCGCTGCTGCACCCGGCTATTCACCAGCTGGGGCAGCGCGCCAAAGCGATGGGCTTCTACGTGGGCCTGTCCAGCAATGGCACGCTGGTGGACGCGGCCAATGTTGGCCGCATTGCCGAGACGGGTTATGACTACGTGGGCGTCAGCCTGGATGGCATAGGCACCACCCACGACCGCTTCCGGCGGCTGGCCGGGGCCTACGACCGTTCGCTGGCCGCCATTCGCCTGCTACGCGATGCCGGCATGAAGGTGGGCGTGCGCTACACAATGACCGAAGGCAATGCCCACGACCTGCCAGCGTTGCTGCAGCTGGTGGCCGACGAAGGCATCGACAAGTTCTACTTTTCGCACCTCAATTACGCCGGCCGTGGCAACAAGCACCGCGACGGCGACGCGCGCCACCAGCGTACCCGCTGGGCGCTGGACTTGCTGATCGACGCCGCGCTGGGCCACGTGCGCGCCGGACGGCAAAAGGATTTCGTCACCGGCAACAACGATGCCGACGCTGTCTACCTGCTGCAGTGGGCGCGCCGGCGCTATCCGCTACAAGCGGATGCATTGGCGGCCCGCTTGCAACAGTGGGGCGGCAACGCCAGCGGCGTGGGAGTAGCCAATATCGATAACCTGGGCAATGTGCACCCGGACACCATGTGGTGGAAAGTGTCGCTGGGCAATGTGCGGCAGCGGCCGTTTTCGGCCATCTGGGCCGACGCGGCCAACCCCTTGCTGGCCGGGCTGCGGCAACGGCCGCGGCCGGTGGCGGGGCGCTGCGGGGCGTGTCGGCACCTGGCCATCTGCAACGGCAATACCCGCATCCGCGCCTGGGAGCTGAGCGGCGATTTCTGGCAGGCCGACCCCGGCTGCTACCTGCACGATGCCGAAATCGGCGTGCCCGATGGCGCCTACCCGCTGCCAGCGCTGTCGCCGTGGCAACGGCCACAGGCACTACTGAGCGAGGTGCAATCATGAGCGCCCGCCACCTTGCCGCCGCGCTGGCCTGGCTGCTGGCTGCGCCACTGTGGGCGGCCACCCCCGTCACCCCCGTCACCCCCGTCACTGGCGCGCGCGCCGCAGCCCTGTACGACCAGCATTGCCTGGCCTGCCACGGTACCGGCCGGCTGGGCGGTATGGGCCCGGCGCTGCTGCCACAAAGCCTGGAGCGGCTGAAACCGGGTGAGATTCTGGCCACGCTGCGCCAGGGGCGGGCGGCCACGCAAATGCCGGCCTTTGCCGGTCGTCTCGACGATACCGAGCTGAACGAGCTGGCCGCCTGGCTGGGCACCCCTCCGGCCCAGCCGCCACAATGGACGGCTACCGATATGGCCGTGTCCCGCGTGCAGTACGTGGCCGAGGCCAGTCTGCCAGCCAGTGCGCAGCTGCCTGCCGGGGTAGACCCGCATAACCTGTTTGTGGTGGTGGAGGCGGGCGATCACCATGTGTCTGTGGTGGACGGCGACCACTTCACGAGGCTGGCGCGCTTCCAGAGCCGCTTTGCCCTGCACGGCGGGCCGAAGTTTTCGCCCGATGGCCGTTTTGTCTACTTTGCCAGCCGCGACGGCTGGGTCAGCCAGTACGACCTGTACAGCCAGCGCATGGTGGCCGAGATCCGCGTCGGCCTGAACACCCGCAACGTGGCGGTATCGGCCGACGGGCGCTGGGTACTGGCCGGCAATACGCTGCCGGAAACGCTGGTGCTGCTGGACGCACACGGCCTGATGCCGCGCCAGACCTGGCCGGTACGCGACAGCCATGGCCGATTGTCGCGGGTGTCGGCGGTTTACGATGCCGCACCGCGGCAGAGCTTTATCGTGGCGCTGAAAGACAGCGACGAGCTGTGGGAGATCAGCTACAACCCGCAGGCGGCGCCGGTCTACCCCGGTATGGTGCACGACTACCGCATGGGCGAGGGCGTGGCGCTGCCGGGTTTCCTGCAGCCGCGTGTTACCGCGCTGGACATGGTACTGGACGACTTCTTTTTCGACCCGGCTTACCGCCACGTGATGGCGGCGTCGCGCGAGGGCCGCGCCGAGGTCATCCAGCTGGACACAGGCGTGAAAGTGGCCGACCTAGCGCTGGATGGCATGCCGCACCTGGGCTCGGGCATTACTTTCGAGCGCGACGGCCAGCGCCTGATGGCCACGCCCAACCTGAAAGGCGGCAAGGTAACGGTGATCGACATGGACCGCTGGCAGTTGGTGAGTCAGATTGCCACGCCGGGGCCGGGGTTCTTCCTGCGTAGCCACGAAAATTCGCCCTACGCCTGGGTGGACGCCATGATGTCGCCGCGCAAGGACACACTGGGCATCATCGACAAGGGCACCTTGCAGCTGGTGAAAACCCTAAGCGTGCGCCCGGGCAAGACCAACGCCCACGTCGAGTTCACCCGCGATGGTCGCTATGTACTGCTGAGCATCATGGAGAACCCAGGCGAACTGGTTGTGCTTGATGCGACCACCTTTGCAGAGGTAGTTAGCCTGCCCATGAGTAAGCCAATCGGTAAATACAATGTGTACAACAAAATCAATCGCTCTGAAGGTACCAGCCACTAGGACTAGGTCATCTGGCCAGTGCCTTAGTCATGGTCGCCTGCGCTAGGCTGCCACTTTTGTCTTGTGGGGGCTTGGCATGAGTCAGATTGATATAGGCGCTTTTTTACAGCACCAGCCATTGTTTCAGCAGCTGTCACCAGCGCAGCGTGCAGCTTTGGTTCCTGGTACGCATGAGGTACGTGGTCAGAAAGGACAGGTCATTTTCCAAAAGGGTGACCCTTGCGATGGCATGTATGTGGTGGTGTTCGGTAAAGTCAAGCTGGCATTGACCGCACAAAATGGCAGTGAAAAGGTGATGGAAATATTGCATCCTGGGCAGAGTTTTGCTGAGGCAGTGATGTTTCTCAACCGGCCTTGCCCGGTTATGGCACAGTTTCTGGAAGATGGGCTCCTACTGCACGTCAGTGCAGAAGTAATCTTTGGTGCTATTGCCAGTGACCCAGGTTTTGCTCAGCGTATGCTAGCCGGTCTATCGCTGCGTTTGCACAGCATGGTGCGTGATGTAGAGCGCTATTCGGTGGAAAACTCATTGCAAAGAGTGATCAGTTACCTTTTACAAGAGGGTCAGCCAGCATGTAATGGTAGGGTGGTGCACTTGCCTGTAAACAAGAACCTGATTGCGTCACGTCTAAATTTGACCCCGGAAACTTTCTCGCGGGTCCTGCATCAACTGGTTGAGTCGGTATTGGTAGAGGTTCGTGGACGTGACATTGTCCTTATGGATGTAGAAGGTATGCAGCAGCTGGTGTCTTGATGGCTGCTGCATCCCGGCTAGCTGTTTCGTAATGAAAAGTGCTCAAAGCGTGTTTTAGTCTCGGACAGTAAGGCTAGGTCTGGCCAGCCAGGGGGAGCGGCCCCTACTGGTGGTATTTGATCCGGTGCTGGGCGCAGCAGTTGCCAGGCGTAGTGGCGTACACCGTGTGTGGAGAGCCAAGCCGCCATCTGCTGCAGCGTTTGTCGGCTATGCCAGTGTGGATGAATGCTACTACGGCACTCAAATGTCACATTGCTGGACAGTAGTAGTGACAGGCTGTTCTGCACATGCTCGCCGCTGCCGGTCACGCCGGTCAGCGCCGCGTAATGTGACGGTAGCGTTTTGATATCTAATCCTACCCAGTCTAGCAGAGGCAAGGCCTTGGCCAATCTGTGTGGATAGCTGCCGCTAGTATGTAGGCCTGTTGCAAATCCCATCGCGCGAACTTGTTGCAAGAGCAGTGGCAGGGAGGGTTCCTGTAGTGGCTCTCCGCCTGAAAATACTACGCCATCTAGTAAACCGCACCGATTTGCCAACCAGGAAATAAAACGAGGCCAGTCCGTTTGCCCATTTTTCCTACGCAGCAAATGAGGATTGTGGCAATAACCACAGCGCCATGGGCATCCGGCCAGAAATACTACCGCACATAGCCGTCCCGGCCAGTCGCAGGCCGAAAACGGCTGCCAGCCACCCAGCCGCGCGCTAGTGGCGTCCTGGTTCGTCAAAGTGACGGCGTTCATAGAATTCGCCTTGTTTACCGGTGTTGAACGATGCCACTGGGCGGTGGTAGCCCATTACTCGGGTCCAGATTTCACAGCGAGTGCGCTCGCTGTCGTCCAGTAGCGGGCGTGTATCGGTGGTAGGTTGAGTCATGCGATAGCTCCTTCAGTGTTGGCCGCAGCGGTGGTCTTGCGCGCCAGAAGTTCGGCATCGCAGCGCGGGCAGAACTCGTGGCGGCCAGACAGATAGCCGTGTTGCGGGCAGATGGAAAATGTGGGAGTGATAGTGATGTAGGGCAAACGGAAGTTTTCCAGCGCCCGGCGCACCAGCTGGCGGCAGGCGTCGGCGCTGGACACCGCCTCGGTCATGTACAGGTGCAGCACGGTGCCGCCGGTATAGCGCGATTGCAGTGCCTCCTGGTGCGCCAGCGCGGCGAACGGGTCGTCGGTGTGGCCGACCGGCAGCTGGCTGGAGTTGGTGTAGTACGGCTTGTTGGCGCTGCCAGCCTGCAGGATGCCGGGGTAGCGCTTGCGGTCTTCGCGGGCAAAGCGGTAGGTGGTGCCCTCGGCCGGCGTGGCTTCCAGGTTGTACAGATGGCCGGTGTCGTGCTGGATGGCCACGATGCGCTGGCGGATATGATC
This sequence comes from Vogesella sp. XCS3, assembly GCF_020616155.1. Lineage (NCBI taxonomy): Bacteria > Pseudomonadati > Pseudomonadota > Betaproteobacteria > Neisseriales > Chromobacteriaceae > Vogesella > Vogesella sp. XCS3. The sequence continues at coordinate 3,407,449 of NZ_CP085530.1, forward strand.
CAGGTAGCGGCAAGCAAAGGCGTGCCCGCTGTTGCTGCTGATGTCGTCTTGCCCGGCGCTGAAGTTGCGGATCATCTCGTTGATGCCGTTTACCCCCAGCGTGGAAAAGTGGTTTCGCAGGCTGCCCAGGTAATGCTTGGTGTACGGATACAGCCCGGCATCGATGTGCTGTTGCACCACGCCGCGGCGCGCTTCCAGCACCTCGCTGCCCAGCGCCAGCAGGCGGTCGGTGGCGGCAAGCAGCGCGGCTTCGTCGCCGGCGTGCAGGTAACCTAGTCGTGCGCAGTTGACGGTAACCACGCCAACTGAGCCGGTTTGTTCGGCACTGCCGAACAGGCCGTTGCCGCGCTTGGCCAGTTCGCGCAGATCCAGTTGCAGGCGGCAGCACATGCTGCGCACCATGTGCGGCTGCAGGTCGGAGTTGACGAAGTTCTGGAAGTAGGGCAGGCCGTACTTGGCGGTCATGGCAAACAGCAACTCGGTGTTGGCGCCGTACCAGTCGAAATCGCGGGTGATGTTGTAGGTGGGGATGGGGAAGGTAAACGCGCGGCCACGGGCATCGCCCGCCAACATCACCTCGATGAAGGCGCGGTTGATCATTGCCATCTCGTCGGCACAGTCGCCGTAGCGGAACGGCATTTCTTCGCCACCGATCACCGGAATCTGCTCGCGCAGGTCGTCGGGGCACACCCAGTCGAACGTGAGGTTAGTGAACGGTGTTTGCGTCCCCCAGCGGCTGGGTACGTTCAGGTTGTATACCAGCTCCTGCAGGCATTGCCGCACTTGGAGGTAGTCAAGCTCATCCCTGCGTATGAACGGTGCTAGATAGGTATCGAACGAGCTGAATGCCTGGGCGCCGGCCCACTCGTTCTGCAGCGTGCCCAGAAAGTTCACGATCTGGCCGCAGGCACTGGAAAGGTGACGTGGTGGGGCCGACTCTACTTTGCCACCGACGCCGGAAAACCCCAGCTGCAGTAGCGTACGTAGCGACCAGCCGGCGCAGTAGCCGGACAGCATGTCCAGGTCGTGGATATGCAGGTCCCCGTGGCGGTGGGCCTGCGCTGCGTCGGCGCTGAACACGGCGTTCAGCCAGTATTCGGCGCTGAGCTTGCCTGCCATGTTAAGGATCATACCGCCCAGGCTGTAGCCTTGGTTGGCGTTGGCCTGAACCCGCCAGTCGGCACGGCTCAGGTATTCCCGCACGGTGCTCACAGCGTCCACGTGGCCGGCGGTGAGGGGTTTTGAATGCATTTCGCATGGCTCCTGATGTAATTAAGTGCAATATATAGTTAAATTTTTCTTTTAAATTACTAGATGTTGTTTTCTTGATCGTTATCAAGCGTGCTAGCGCCGCAGGGCGGGCTCCCCGAAAGTCTTGATATGGGGCAAGGCTGCGCCGCCATCGCGCCGCGTAAGGTCGCCCCGTCTTGAACGGAGGGTTACACCATGCAGCTACCAGAGCTGGTCTGTCCGGCCGGCAACCTGCCCGCCCTGAAGGCCGCCGTGGATCACGGCGCCGACTGCGTTTATCTGGGCTTGAACAACGACACCAACGCCCGCCATTTCGCCGGGCTCAACTTTGATGCCGCCAGCGCCCGCGAAGGCCTGCGCTACGCTCGCCAGCGCGGGGTGAAGGTGCTGCTGGCCATCAATACCTTTGCCCAGGCCGGCGAAGAAGCCCGCTGGCGCGCGGCGGTTGACGAGGCGGCAGCACTGGCGGTGGACGCGGTGATCCTGGCCGATTTCGGCTTGCTCGATTACGCCAGCCAGCGCCACCCGCAGCTGCGCCTGCATCTGTCGGTGCAAGGCTCGGCCAGCAATTACGAAGCCATCAACCTGGCGCAGCGTATGTTTGGCGTGCAGCGGGCGGTGTTGCCGCGCGTACTCAGCCTGGAGCAGGTGGCGCAGGTGATAGCTGGCACTACGGTGGAAATCGAGGTGTTCGGTTTTGGCAGCCTGTGCGTGATGGCGGAAGGGCGTTGCCATCTGTCCAGCTACGCCACCGGCGAATCGCCCAATACCCACGGTGTATGTTCGCCAGCCCGTCACGTGCGCTGGTTGCCACACGCCAACGGTACCGAGGCACGTCTGAACGGGGTGCTGATCGACGATTTTGCCCACGACGAGCCGCGTGGCTACCCCACGCTGTGCAAGGGGCGCTTTCACGTGGGCGACAGCCTGGGCTACGCGCTGGAAGAGCCTACCAGCCTCAACGTGCTGCCTTTGTTGCCAAGGCTAATCGACATGGGCGTAGCGGCCATCAAGGTAGAAGGGCGGCAACGCAGCCCAGCCTACGTGGCGCAGGTAACGCGCACGCTGCGCCAGGCGCTGGACGAGGCACGCCGGTCTGGCTGGCAGCCGCCAGCCGCGCTGATGCAGCAACTGGGCCGGGTTTCCGAAGGACAACAAGTGACACTGGGGGCGTACAGCAGACCATGGAAGTAAGCCGACATACCGCATTACCACTACAGCTGGCCATCGGCCCCTTGCTGTATTTCTGGCCGCGCGACGAAGTGATGCGCTTTTATGCTGACGCGGCAGAGTGGCCTGTGGACCGCATTTATCTGGGTGAGGTGGTGTGCTCGCGCCGCCAGCAATTGAAGGTAGACGACTGGCTGGGTCTGGCGGCGGATCTGCAGGCTGCTGGTAAAGAAGCCGTGCTGTCCAGTCAGGGTTTGCTTGAGAGTGAATCTGACCTCAAGCGCCTGCGCCGCCTGATCGATGGGGCTGGTGTGCTGGTAGAGGCCAACGATACCGGCGCTGTCGGCATGCTGCAGCAGCGTGGCCTGCCATTTGTGGCTGGCCCACACCTCAACATCTATAACGCCGCTACCTTGGCACTGTACCAGCGCTGGGGAGCACAGCGCTGGGTGCCGCCGCTAGAAATGCCGGCACAGCGAGTGCAGGCTATTACTCATGCCTTGCCGCAGCTCGATACCGAAGTGTTTGCATGGGGGCGGATGCCGCTGGCGTTTTCATCGCGCTGTTTTACCGCGCGGCATGAAGGACTCCATAAAGACAGCTGCGAGTTTCGTTGTTTGGCGCATCCGGACGGGATGCCATTGCTCACCCGCGAGCAGCAGGGCTTCCTGCAAATTAATGGTACCCAGACACAGTCGGCCGCCTGCCACAGTCTGCTTGATGAGCTGGATGCCTTGCCTTCGTCGGGTGTGAATGCTATTCGCCTCAGCCCGCATAGCCAGCACTTTGCTGAGGTGGTCCAATGGGCAGCCGCCTGTTTGCGTGGCGAACCGGCTGGCATGCCGCTAGCTGGTCTGGCACCCGCACTGCTGGTCAATGGCTTCTGGCATCGACAGCCCGGTATGCAATTTCACGGAGTGCGCCATGACTGCTATTGACCCCCGTTTCGGTAAGTTGGCCGCACGCTTGTTGCGCGCTTGTCCTGATGCAGCTGCAAGCCAGTTGCTGGCACAGGCATTGAACCTCATGGGTTGGCGCGGTCTGATTCCATTGGATGACCCTATGCTGCAACAGCGCACGTTCCTTGTTGGTGTACGTGATGCAGGCCTAGTGCTATCACTAAGGCACGATGGCAGTACCTTTCGTGCCTGCCCGCGGCTTGCAGCCCCTGACTTTTTCTTGCACGCTGACTTGGCCGATCACTTGGCCCTGCTATGGCGGCAGGAAGATCCGGATACGCTATTTTTCCAGCGCCGTATCGACATCGGCGGCGATACCGAGCTGGGTTTGTGGGTGAAAAATGTGTTAGACAGCATTGATTGGCGATCACAGCTAAAGTTGTATTAATGCGATCAAGCGATACATGCGTTCAAGACAATTCAACGGGCTAGGCCTGCTGCACATGACGGGCTGGGACTTGATGCCAAAGATCAAACAGACTTGGGCCCAAGCCCTTGGCATCCAGTTGTTTCAGGACTCTGAGCTGGTTACTGGTGGGCAGCTAGTAGTGGATTGCCGTTCACATTCAGACTAAAGTATGGCAGGAAGGAGGCGTGCGCTTTCCTCGTCGATTTAGCAGGATGATACGGTCGGCACCGCCGAATTTCTGACCGTCAACAGTCATCCAGAGCGAACCCTGTAACCGGATAGTCTTGTCGTTAGCGTTCATACTTTGCCTCTGTTTATTGCTAACTTTTTGACATAATCAGGTATTGGTCCTGGCGCTTGCATGTTGGGACCTAATTGGTTTTCTGATGGCAAGATGCTGTTACTTGGCGGTCCAGATATCCGTCGCGCAGCTCGACGACATGGTCACCAAAGGTTTGTACGTCCAGCGGGTCATGGGTAATCAGCACCATGGGTATTTGTAATAGCTGCTGTAAATCGCTCAGTTCCCGACGCATGGTATTGCGCAGTGATGGATCGAGTGCTGCGAATGGTTCATCCAGTAACAGTGCCTGCGGTTCGGCAACGATTGTCCGAGCCAGGGCGACACGCTGCCGCTGCCCTCCGGACAGATCATCCGGCAGCTGGTGTGCCATGGCGGCTAAGCCGAAGGTGCGTACCCAGTATTCCACCTTATCGTGTCGATCTCGTGCTCGCGGGTTAAGCCAACCATGACTCAAGCCGAAAGCAATGTTCTGACGCACATTGAGGTGAGGAAATAGCGCATAGTCCTGGAATAGATAACCGACACGCCGCGCTTGCGGAGCCAAGTTCAAACTGGCCGAGTGGTCAAAAAACGTTTGGCCATTGATACGGATATGACCGCGCTCCGGGGTAAGCAGTCCAGCAATCGCCTTCAGAGTCAGGCTCTTCCCGGCGCCGGATGGGCCGTAGATCACATTGCGCTGGCTGCCAGACTGTAATTGCACGTTCAGCGTAAAACTACGCGTGCCTGCGTGCAAGGTCTTGTAGATATCGATATCAAGCTGCATTGCCTGCCTTACTCAATGCCGAACAATGCGCCCAGGCGCAAGATAGCCGGCAGTCAACAGTACCGCTATGCAAACGGCGGAGATGATGTACACAAGGATGTTGGCCAGATCGTCCTGCCCGGCCTGCACCGCCTCGTATACCGCGACGGACAGGGTCTGGGTCTTGCCGGGAATACTGCCAGCCACCATGAGCGTGGCGCCGAACTCGCCCAGCGCCCTGGCGAAGGCGAGTAGCAGCCCGGCCAGGATGCCGCGCCACGCTAGTGGCAGAGTCACCCGGAAAAAGACGGCGACATTGCTGATCCCCAATACCTTGGCGGCTTGCTCCAGCTGACCATCCACAGACTCGAATGCCGCTCGCGCCGGCTTGAATACCAAGGGAAAGATAACTGTGGAGGCCGCGATGACCGCGCCTTGCCAAGTAAAGATCAGGTTAATGCCGAACACATCGAACAACCATGCGCCAAAAGGGCTGCGACGACCGAGCAGAACCAGCAGGTAATAGCCCAATACGGTGGGTGGCAGCACCATGGGCAGGGTTAGCAGCGTGTCTAGCACATTACGCCCCGGAAACTTACCCCTGGCCAACACAAATCCTGCTGTCACACCCAGTACTGTTGTGGCAGTAGTGGCCAGCCCAGCCACTTTCAACGACAAGGCCAAGGCAACCCAGACCGATTCCATGATTGTGCTACTCCCGGGTCAGGGTTTCAGAAAACCGTACTTGCCAAGAATGGTTTGGCCGGCGGGAGACAGGACGTATTCGATGAAGCTCTTGGCTTCCTTTGCATTGCTACTGCTGGTGCTCGCAGCAATCGGGTAACTGATTGCTGAATTGAGCGGCACGGTAAACGCTACTTTCACCTTGTCCGGCATCACCGCTGCGTCTGTTGCGTACACGAAGCCAGCCTCAACCTCGCCTCGTGCTACATAGTCCAAGGATTGGCGAACATTCTGTGTATTGATAGCCTTGGCCCGGATCACTGACCACAGGTTGGCAGTTTCTAGTGCAGCTTGGGTATAGCGGCCAACTGGCACACTGGCAGGTTTTCCAATAGCGACTTTGTCTATTCGAGATTGGGACAGGTCTCTGAGACGCTTGATCGCCAGTTTGCTGTCGAATGGCACAATAAGCACTAAGGCGTTACGTACAAAGTTATGCCGGCTGTTTGCAACGATCAGGCCCTGCTTGAAGGCCTGATCCATTGTTTCCTGATCAGCGGAGGCAAAGACATCCACTGGTGCTCCTTTGGCTATCTGCTGCAGCAGGGCTCCCGAAGCGCCGACGTTCAATAGGACCTTGGTGCCCGGGTGTTGCCCCTCAAATGACTGCGCCAGATCTTTGAAGGCATTGGTCAGACTAGCTGCAGCTGAAACAGTCACATTGCCTGCAGCAGCAAGGTTGCTGAGTATGAGCAGTATGGCGCTCGCAATTGAATTCAGAGTGGGCTTCATGACGTCTCCATTCATGATCATTTTTTCGCAATATAGCCAGGTACATAACGGTGCTCAATACTCCTTACGGCCTAGTCTGCGCTTCGGCAGCTGGGGTTATGAGGTAAGAATGTGACGGCTTAGATATAGACCTCGATCCTAAATTTTTTCACCCACATATCACCTCCATGTCAGCAGGGTGATGATGCCCTGGATTCGCCCCCTCAAACCCCAGCCTAGCTTGGGGTTTTTCTATGGAGTCTGTGATATGTCTCATCTTGTCGAAACCATGGCTTACGTCGGTGCTACCCCTTGGCATGGCCTGGGTAACCAGCTCACCGAACAACAGCCGATTGATGTCTGGCTGCACGAAGCAGGTATGAACTGGACGATCGAGCAAAGCGATGTGCTGTTCAATGTCTCGCAGGACGGCATGCATATCCGCATGCACCGCGATGCGAAGGTGCTGTATCGCTCCGATACTTTGGCACCGTTGTCTGTCGTTTCCCCGCGTTACAAAGTAGTCCAGCCACATGAAGTCCTGCACTTCTATAACGACCTGGTGCATGCCGGGGGCTTTGAGCTGGAAACAGCTGGCGTATTGAAGGGGGGTAAGAAGCTGTGGGCGTTGGCCAAGACCGGTCAGGAAACGTTGGTCCGTAGTGGTGACCGTGTGAAAGCCTACCTATTACTAGCGACCAGTTGCGACGGCACGCTGTGCACCACGGCGCAATTCACGTCTGTCCGAGTGGTATGCAATAACACGCTGCAGATTGCTGTGGGGGATAACCTGGGTGCAGTAAAGGTACCGCACTCGACCGTGTTCGACCCTCTGGCGGTGAAGGATGCCCTAGGTCTGGGGCTGAGCGATTGGGATGTGTTCATGCGCAATATCAAAGCGCTGAGTCAACGGCCCATCTCGCCCGAAGAAGCCCAGCAGTACTTTGCCGATGTGCTGGATGAGCCAATGCCGGTAGAAGACGCCACACCTTCCAAAGCGATGCAGCAGCTCCATGCTTTATATAGTGGGGCAGGGATGGGCTCGATGCTAACCGGTACCCGTGGCACCGCTTGGGGGCTGGTGAATGCCGTGACCGAATATGTGGACCACCACCGTCGGGCACGTAGCAGCGACTACCGTTTGGACTCGGCCTGGTTTGGCCAGGGGGCTACGCTGAAACAACGCGCAATGCATAAGTCATTGATTTTATTGGATTGAATCGCGTCTTCGCTTAACGCTGTCTCTTTCTCTCGTTATCTGCCCTGCAGTGCTCGCCACTGCGGGCGCTGCTGTGGCCAAGGAGTGCTTTATGACTGCTCTGGCTCATTTCCCTAAAACCCTGCGTATCCAGCAACTGAACGACGCCCTGCGTACCCAGTTTGTCGGTGGTCAGGTGCTGCTCACTGCCGGCTTTCAAACCCTACCTGGTGAACAGCAAGCCGCCTTGTTGCTCGCTATTCGCCACTTCAACGACTTCACCCCCGACAATGATCCCTACGGCGAACACGATTTCGTCGCGGTCGAGGTCGATGGTGTGAAGGTGTTCTGCAAGATCGACTACTACGACCCTACGCTGCAGCAGCACTCGGCGGATGCGGCCAACCCTGTGCTGACCCACCGCGTGATGACGGTGATGTTGGCCGCAGAGTACTAAACCCTTTTACTCAAACCGATAGCCCGGACTGGCACTGCCAGCCTGGGCTTTATGCTTTTGGAGGTTTCTATGCGTGAACGCTACGGCCAGGCCAAGCGCCTGGCATCCACCCTCAATCTGCCGCGTGAACAATGGCTGCAGCTGCGCCAGCTGGGCATTGGTTCGTCCGATGCGGCAGCTGCCGTTGGGCTGTCTCCTTATAAGAGTGCACTGTCGCTGTGGCTGGAAAAAACCGGTCGCAAACCGGCAGAAGACCTGTCCGATAAAGCCCCAGTGTTCTGGGGCACCATGCTGGAGCCGGTACTCGCCACCGTGTACGCCGAGCAAACCGGGCGCAAGGTACGGCGGGTGAATGCGGTACTGCAAAGCCCGCAGCACCAGCACATGCTGGCCAACCTGGACCGCGAAGTACGTTGCGGGCGTGATGGTAACGGCATCCTGGAAATCAAGACCGCCAGCTGCCACAGTGCGCCGCAGTGGGAAGAGGGCATTCCTGTTGCTTACCAGTGCCAGGTCCTGCACCAGTTGGCTGTTACCGGATTGGACTGGGCCGACGTGGCCGTACTGATCGGTGGCCAAGACTTCCGCATCTATCGCATTGAACGCGACGACGACAAGATCCTGGACCTGTGCGAACGCGAGGATGGCTTCTGGCAACAGGTCACCCAAGACCAGCAGCCATCGCCCGATGGCTCGGACGACGCGGGTAGGGCACTGAGCTGGATGTTCCCCCGCGACCAAGGCATTACCCTGGACCTGTCCGAATCCATGGAAGCCAACAGCCTGTTTGGCACCTTGCTTGCTCTGCGTGCCAAGCAAGACGACCTCAGTCTGCTGGAAGCCCAAACCCGTCAGCAGCTGCAAAACATCCTCGGCACCGCCAGTGCCGCCGTGTTTGCCGACGGCAAAGTCAGCTGGAAGAAAACCAAAGACCGTACCAGCCCAGACCTGGACAAACTCAGCGCCGATTACCCCGACCTGCTGCCGCAATACAGCAAAACCGTCGAAGGGAGCCGGCGCTTTCTCATTCACACCGCAAGGAGCGCAGCATGATCAAAGGCCTCGCCATCACCCCGCCCGTGATCGGGCGCATCAGCATTGGCAAGCTGGTACAAAAGAACGACAAGTGGCTGCCAGAGAAAGACGACAGCTTCACCCTTACCACCCAGGTACAAAACCGCGACGGCTGGTTGCTGCATCCGTTGCACCAACCGTTGGCCGACCAAGCCAATAACGGCAAGATTCGGGCCATTCCGGTACGTACCCTGTTCAACAGCAGCGAGCTCAACCTGCGTGCTGAATATTGCGCCTTCGACCGCGCCACCGGCCGCCCGCTGTGCGTGGGCAACGGTGAAAGCGCCAAGCTGTACCGCAAAGAAGGCCCCGAAGACGTGAAATGCACCGGGCCAGACCGCTGTATGTACGCCAAAGAAGTAGGCTGCAAGCTCTATGGCCGGCTAAATGTGCAGGTAGACGGGCAACAGGACGCGCTCGGTACCTTCATCTTTCGTACCACCGGCTACAACTCGGTACGCACCTTGGCCGCTAGGCTGCGTTACTTCGAAGCCTTGAGCGGCGGACTTACCCACTACCTGCCGCTGATGTTACGCCTGCGTGCCAAATCCACCACCCAGTCGTATCGCACCCCCGTCTACTACGTGGATCTGACACTGCGCGAAGGTGTGGAGCTGGCCGACGCCATCTCACAAGCCCGGGCCGAAGCGGAGGCCGCGATGGAAGCAGGGGTCAACATCGAGCAATTCGAACAAACCGCGCTGCAGCTATTGGGTACTGGCCTGTTTGAAGAAACGGAAGAAGAGCTGCCACAGGTGATGGAAGAGTTCTACCCGGTAGAAAGCCCACCGCCAGAAGGGAATACACCCCCAGACAGCAAACCTGTGCGGCTCACCGCCAGGCTGGGTAAGCAGACGGCCAAGTCCGCTTAATCACTGCTGTAGTCGGGCACTGAGCTGTTCTACTACCGAGATCACTATGGTGCGATCGGTTGTCGATAGCGGGGACAGGAGACGGGCCAGGTGTTGAGCCTGGCCGTCCGCGTGGCTGGACACTTCGGAGAGTAAAGCCGCGACATCACATTCCAGTATCACGGCAATTTCGACCAAGCGAGCGACAGTGGGCATAACGATCCCGCGCTCCATACGCGATACCGCTTCATTGCCAATGCCGAGCTGTTCCGCCAGTTGCTCCTGCGTTAGTCCTTTGCTCAGACGGTGGCGAGTGATGGCCTTGCCAATCACCTTCGCTAGTTGATCCAGGTCGATAGTTGTCATCACGCTCTCCAGTTCAACCTGAATAGTCGTAACTCAACCCATTGACATGAAGTGCCTGCCGGGTTGAAACTCAACCTATTGAGTTGATAAGCGACGTTTAAAGTTAGCGCCGTGCCAAGAGTTGCACCTTGGCCTGCGCTTTCTTCCATCAAGGAACCCTCATGAAAACCAAAGTACGCACCTTCACGGTGCTGTGTCTGTGCGCAATGGCGTTAGCCGGTTGTGGCGACAAAATCATGGATTTCCGTAATGCCGAGATAGCAAGCGGGAAGATGTACCGCCAGGGTGCAGATGAGCCTTTCAGTGGCAAGGTCACCAACGTGCCACTAGAGCGCCTGATCGATCGCCATGCAGGCTACTTCAAGGTGATGCCGATTGCTTTTGTGGGGACCGGCACCCCAGCACCAGGGCTCGTGTTCCAGGGGCTACAGGTGTATTCCAGCGGTTTGTTTGCACTGTGTGATGCTGACTTTACTGATGGCCAGATGGATGGGGCTATGTCATGCCGTAAGGAAAAGACCAACGAGAAATTGCTGGATGTCCAGTTTGATAAAGGCATGCTTAGTGGCCCTTTCACCTTCTACACCAACCAAGCCTCGGCCAGTATCACGTTCAAGCAAGGCATGCCAGAGGGCGTGTTGACGGTCAAGCTTAGCAAGACAGACAAGCCTGTTCATACCTACACGTTCCAAGGCGGCAAGCTGAATGGCCGCGAGGAGGTGCTGAATGAAGAGACGGGTGCGGTGACCAGCTATGCCAACTATGAGAATGGCTTGCTGGAAGGGGAAGTCGCGAGGTTTACGCCTGATGGTAAACAGATGATCTACCTGGCGACCATGGTGAATAACCTGCAGGACGGCCCAGAGAAGTTCTTCTACCCCTCCGGCAAGTTAATGAAGGCCGGTCAGTGGGTGAAAGGGATGCCTCAAGGCCGCTTCCAGCTCTATGACGAGCAGGGGAATGTCACCCAGGAAGAAATGTGGAAAGACGGCGTAAAGCAAAATCTGAACACCAGTACGCCTGAGTCGTGCCTTGAGGAGAAGATCAATGCATTCCACGCTGAGAACGGTGATGAGCAACCCATCATGAATGACGTGATGACGGAGTGGCAAGGCGAATGCGGTCTGCCTGCTACCGGTTACAACTAGCCCCAAACGGTTATCTAGGAATGCATATGAAAACCAACGTTAGAGCTGTCACGGTGCTGTGTCTGTGTACGATCGCGCTCAATATCAGCCATGCCAACTTGCTGGATTTCCGCCACGCTGACATTGCCAATGGCAAGGTATACCGCCAGGGTGCCAATGCGCCGTTCAGCGGGAAAGTGACCAATATGCCGCTGGAACGCTTGATCAACAATCAAGGCGGCTACTTCAAGGTGATGCCCATCATTTTTTCGGGGACGGGTACCCCCGCACCAGGCATTCTGCTGCAGGGCTTGATGGCGTATTCAAATGGCCTGTTGGCTATCTGTGATGCTGACTTTACTGATGGGCAGATGGATGGCTCGGTCCAGTGCCGTAAAGAAAAAACGGGTGAGCGGCTCCTCAAGATGCAGTTCAAACGAGGGATGCTCAATGGCCCGTTCAACTTCTACGGCAACGTCGCGACAGCCAATGTGAATTTCCAGCAAGGTCACGCGCAGGGTCAGATGACTATACGCATGGTGAAGTCCGGCAAGCTGATCCACACCTTCCAGCTACAGAATGGCCTACTGCACGGGCGTGAGGCTGTACTGAATGAGCAAACGGGGGCAGTGACCAGCTACGCCAACTATGTCAACGGCTCGATGGAAGGGCAGATCGTCAGATTGACCCCCGATGGAAAGCAGATCATTTACCAGGGCACCATGGCCAATAACCAGCAGCATGGCCCAGAGAAGTTCTTCTACCCCTCCGGTCAGTTAATGAAAACCGGCCAGTGGGAGAAAGGTGTACCCGAGGGACTCTTCCAGTACTACGACGAACAGGGCAAGTCGACCAAGCAAGAGCTATGGAAGTATGGCGTGAAGCACGATCCTGTCGTCTATGCGAAGGGTCAGTGTGTGCGAGAAAAAATAGAAGCATTCGAGGAGACCAATCGTGACCCGGACATGATACGTCACGAAATGAGAAGGCTGCAGGACCTGTGCTACGGGCCAAGCCCCGTCGAGGAATAACAGCGAGTAAACAAGATTTCTAAACCATCAAAGCCACCTTCGGGTGGCTTTTTGTATTTGTGAGAGGACGCATAATGCAAGAACCAGACTTCCAGCCAGACCAAGCCCTGGCGCAATTCAAGCAACTTATCGACCGCGCAGAGCTGCAGCTCACCAGCCAGCAGCGCCAGCAGATCCTAGGCGTGGTGAACCAGGTACTGAACTACCACGCCGTAGTAGGCGTGATGGGCAAGACCGGTGCTGGCAAATCCTCGCTGTGCAACAGCCTATTTGGTGCCACGGTTACCGAGGTAAGCGATGTGGGCGCATGCACACGCCACCCTAACGAAATCTCTCTGGTAGCCAAAGGCGATCGTGGCCTATCGCTGATCGACATGCCCGGGGTAGGGGAAAGCACACAACGGGATGTGGACTACAAGCAGCTGTACCAAGAGTGGCTGCCCAAGCTGGACTGCATCCTGTGGCTAATCAAAGCTGACGATCGGGCACTGAGCGTAGATGAAACCTTCTATCGCGATGTGGTGTTGCCAGCCTTGGCCGACAAACCCATCCCCATCCTGTTTGTGCTGAGCCAGGCCGATAAAGTCGAACCCTGCCGCGAATGGAATTGGCAGTTCCAGACGCCAGGCTTCATGCAAGCGGCCAACATTCGCGCCAAAGAAGCGCTGATCTGCCAGCTGTTCAACCTCAGCCCGAAAAGTGTCTGCAGCATCTCGGCAGAAGAGAACTACGGCCTACCCGGCTTGCTAGAAAAACTGGTCTTAGCCCTGCCCGCACAAAAAAAGTGGGCCATGGCCCGTGAAGCGAAAGCAGAATGGGTCAGTGCGGCGACGAAACAAGAAGCGCAAGACGGGTTGTGGTCAGTCGTGGTCGGCACGGTCAAGGAGGTGGCCAAAGAAGCCTGCGACTACGTGGTAGACCGCATCACCACCTTGGCCAGCCGTGTGTTTGGCTGGCTGTGGTAAGCCAAGCGAAGGAACGACGATGAAGATCCTGAGAATCCGCGACGTGATGGCCATGATCGGCTTGGCTAGATCGACCATCTACAAGTACATCGCAGAGGGCCACTTCCCCAAGCAGATCCGTCTGGGTCGAAGGGCCGTGGGGTGGCTGCTATCTGACATCGAACGTTGGCTGCGAATGAAAGTGGCAGAGCGGTGATGTGCAAGCACCATGTCCCATCCGCTTCAAGGCGGGTGGGGCGTGGTATTTCTTTGCTATTGGTAGGCTGATTTAGAGCTGTCTGCTGCTCGGCCATAGCAGTCAATCCACAATAAAAGCAATACAGGCTGCTTTGTGATGGAAAGCAGGCATGTAGGTGGAGCTCTGATGGTCTCGAAAATCCAGACCTGACACAACGCTTGTGACAAGCCGGCCGCTCTACCAAGTCTTGATAAAGGTCATTCTCATGGCATCGCTTCTTCCATAAAAATGCCTCCATTCCCTATCGTTTCATTTCCGCTGCCATGCGTTATATATCAGATTATATATCGATCCATTACATGAACCATGGCAACGATCTACCTAGACAAGGAACATACAAAATGAACTGTTCAACGTACCTAGCAGCTGGCTTACTGTGTTTTTCCGGCATGGCTCAAGCTGATGTCACACTGTTCGCCGCCGGTAGCCTTCGGGGCGCCATGACAGAAATATCGACAGCCTTTACCGATCAAACAGGTATCGTCGTCAAAGGGGAGTATGGTCCTTCGGGCCTGCTGCGAGCCAGGATTGAAAAAGGCGAGCAAGTGGACCTTTTTACCTCGGCAGATATGAATCACCCGCGTAAGTTGGTCGAATCGGGGAAGACTCCCAACGTGGTACGCTTTGTCGGTAACCGCTTGTGTGCAATGGCAAAACCAGAGGTTGGGCTGACATCCGGAAACTTGTTGGATAAGGCGCTTTCACCTGAGATCAAGCTTGGCACTTCTACTCCAATTGCAGATCCTTCCGGGGATTACACTTGGAAAGTCTTTGACAAGGCCGAAGCACTCAGTGCTGGAGCTGGAAAGGCTTTGAAAGCCAAGGCATTGCAACTTGTTGGTGGCCCACAATCGGAAGCCATTCCTGCGGGGCGGAGTGCTGTTCCGTACATGTTCGCCACAGGGAAAGCCGATATGTTTCTTGCTTATTGCACGACAGGCCAGGCGGCCAGCAAGGAAGGCGTAAAACTGGATGTCGTGAATCTACCCCCTGCATTGGCGCAGAGTGCGGATTACGGTATGGCCGTTATCGGGAAAGATGCAGCAACGGCCCAGCTCGCCCTGTTCATTCTGTCAGAACAAGGACAGGTCATTCTTGCAAAGTGGGGGTTCGAGACACCAGGTAATCGCTGAGCAGCCGCTCTAGACATGCTTTCGATTGATAGCTGCCAACACCGGTGTTGGCAGCTATCAACCATGAATGCAGAACGTGATACCGAAGCAATGAATACTGGCTTCAGCTAAATCCTGCTGTTTTGAAAGTAACTTAAGCTGGTACAGCGATTACCACGCTCGATGCCTTGAAAATGGCCGAGGCAGTTTTACCAGCGGCTAACTCTAGGCTATTGCAGCTGTCATTGGTCACAATAGCTGCGACACTTCCGCCACCAGGCAAATCAATAACAATCTCCGTATTGACGGCACCTGGCTGTACCCGAGCGATAACGCCGCTCAATTTGTTGCGGGCGGAAAAGCGTGCACCTTCCTCGTCGGTAACGACGATAATGGAAGAAGACTTGATCAGCGCGAAAGCCTCCGCACCCGGTTTCAGCCCCAGACTCTCGGTGCTTTCATGCGTAACAATGGCGACGATGGCTTGGCCACTGGCAGTTTGAAGTTCGATCTCATCATTCACCGCGCCAACTTTGACCGAAGTCACTTTGCCGAGGAACTGATTACGTGCACTGGTTTTCATTGCCATTCTCCTGATTAACAAGTAGTCATCGGCCAGGCCCTCTGCCTGCTGCGCCAACTGACTAACAAAAGTTTGATGTTCACGCAGGATGGACTGGAAGTTCGCCACCAATTGCACTCCGCGTTGTGTCAGCCGAGTTCCTCCCCCGCCCTTGCCGCCGGTGAGCCTTTCCACCAATGGCTCACCAGCCAGGTTGTTCATCGTGTCGATGGCATCCCAGGCGGTTTTGTAGCTCATCCGTGCCGCCTTGGCGGCCTGTGTAATGGAGCCGCACTCGGCAATTTTGGCTAGCAGGGTTATCCGGTCGGTACCGCCGAAATTCTGACCATCAACGGTCATCCATAGCGAGCCCTGCAATTGGATTGACTTATCAGTAGCGTCCATACTTTCGCCTCTGCGCGTGGTCAATTCGGGAAGCATATCAGGAAATGGTCACAGTGCTGGCACCCCGGAGGGCGTAGTGCAACTAGGCCTTTTGACTTACCTAGCTCGGAGAACAGGAAACGCTTCCACTTCAAGTTGGCCGCATTACCTTGATACAACGGCAAGAAACACGTGGCCAGCAACTCATCCACCTCCTCCCGGCCACTCAGCCCCATGTCTTGCCACAAGTGGCGATTACCAAAGCTTGCGGCAGCAATGACTCGCGCCAACCATTCTCCGAGCTTGCTATCAGTTGACACGGAGCGTTGGGTGCAGAGCATATTGACCAGGTCAGTAAAATCGACCGGTGTGGTCAGCAGAAAATGAGCGTACTGCGTATCCGGCAGCGGCTCAAGGCCGCTTGCCAGCTCGGGAAATATCTCGGCAAGCATGCCAAGCAGCTGTTCCTGGGATAGTCCCAGCGTCCAGGTAAACAGCGGCAGATTACCGTCTTGAGCACCACGCAACACGGCTGCCAGACTGCGCCGCAACAGCTGTGCGATGCGATCTTCTGGCACAGGGTAATTACTTAGCGAATGGATGTGTCTTTGCATGCAGGAGCCTCGCAGGCTTTCTGGAGACAAGACGCCTGTACCTGGTGATCCAGCTCGCCGTCACGCAGCTCGACAATATGGTCACCAAAGGTTTGTACGTCCTGCGGATCATGGGTAATCAGCACCATGGGGATTTGCAGCAACTGCTGTAAGTCACTTAGCTCCCGGCGCATGGTGTCGCGTAGTGAGGGATCGAGTGCCGCGAATGGTTCATCCAGTAGCAGCGCCTGTGGTTCGGCAACAATTGCTCTGGCCAAGGCGACACGCTGCCGCTGTCCACCGGACAGGTCATCCGGCAACTGGTGCGCCATTGCCTCAAGGCCAAAGGTGCGAATCCAGTACTCCACCTTGTCATGCCGCTCCCGCACTCGCGGATTAAACCAGCGGTGACTCAGACCGAATGCAATGTTCTGACGCACGTTGAGGTGGGGGAAGAGCGCGTAGTCCTGGAACAGGTAGCCAACCCGACGCGCTTGCGGCACCAGGTCCACACCGGCCTCACGGTCAAAAACTGTGTGGCCATTGAGCCGGATATGGCCACGTTCCGGTGTGAGTAGCCCGGCAATAGCCTTCAAGGTCAGGCTCTTCCCGGCACCGGACGGTCCATAAATCACGTTGCGCTGGCGGCTAGACTGTAGCTGCACGTTCAGTGTGAAACTACGTTTGCCAGCACGTAAGGTTTTGTAGATATCGATATCAAGCTGCATTGTCTGCCTCACTCAACGCCGAACAATGCGCCCAGGCGCAAGATAGCCCGCAGTCAATAGTACTGCTATGCAAACGGCAGAGATGATGTACACAAGCATGTTGGCCAGATCATCTTGCCCGGCCTGCACCGCTTCGTAGACTGCTACGGACAGGGTTTGCGTCTTGCCAGGAATACTGCCGGCCACCATGAGCGTGGCGCCAAACTCGCCCAGCGCCCTGGCAAAGGCGAGCAGTACCCCGGCCAGGATGCCACGCCATGCCAATGGCAGAGTCACCCGAAAAAAGACGGCGATATTGCTGATCCCCAGTACCTTAGCGGCTTGCTCCAGCTGTCCATCCACAGACTCGAAAGCCGCCCGTGCCGGCTTGAACACCAAGGGAAAGGCAACCGTCGAAGCGGCGATGACAGCGCCTTGCCAAGTGAAGATCAGGTTAATGCCGAACACATCGAGCAACCATGCGCCAAAAGGGCTGCGTCGCCCCAGCAGAACCAGCAGGTAGTACCCCAGTACGGTAGGAGGAAGCACCATGGGCAAGGTCAGCAGGGTATCCAGCACATTACGCCCGGGGAACTTGCCCCTGGCCAAGACAAACCCTGCCGCCACACCCAGTACAGTTGTGGCGGCAGTGGCCAGCCCGGCCACTTTCAACGACAAGGCCAAGGCGACCCATACCGATTCCATGCGTGGGCTACTCTCTAAGTCAGGGCTTCAAGAAACCGTACTTGCCAAGAATGGTCTGCCCGGCAGGAGACAGTACATAGTCGATGAAGCTCTTGGCTTCCTTGGCATTGCTGCTGGTGCTCGCCGCGATCGGGTAACTGATCACCTCGTTGAGCGGTACGGTAAAAGCCACTTTCACCTTGTCCGGCATCACCGCCGCGTCGGTAGCGTACACGAAGCCAGCCTCGACCTCGCCACGTGCTACGTAGTCCAGAGACTGACGCACGTTCTGGGTATTGATGGCCTTGGCACTGATTGCCGGCCAGAGTTTGGCTGCCTCCAGAGCCGCTTGTGTATAGCGGCCAACCGGAACACTGGCAGGGTTGCCAATGGCGACCTTGACCACACCTGACTGGGTCAGATCCTTGAGGCTCTTGATGGCCAGCTTGCTGTCAGACGGCACAGTCAGCACCAAGGAGTTGCGCACAAAGTCATGCCGACTGTTTGCAACGATCAAGCCCTGTTTAACGGCTTGGTCCATTGTTTCCTGATCTGCCGAGGCAAAGACATCCACCGGTGCCCCCTTGGCCATCTGCTGAAGCAGGGCACCCGAGGCACCAAAGTTCAAAAGAATCTTGGTGCCGGGATGCTGCGCCTCGAATGACTGCGCTACATCCTTGAAGGCATTAGTCAGGCTTGCTGCAGCCGAAACGGTGACATCGCCTGCGGCAGCAAAGTGGCTGACCATCAGTAGTGCTGCACTTGCGATTACTTTTAAAGTGGACTTCATGACATCTCCTTGGTGGTCAACTTTCATCGCAATATAACCAGATATATAACGCTGCTCAATACTCCTTACGGCCTAGTGCATGCACGGGACAGCGAGTTCTTGGCATTCAGCGTGGCCAGCTCAGCCACGGCAGATACGCTGGAGGAGATGCCATCAGCCTGCAGTCGCAGGCAGTCTAGCGAGGCTTCAAATGCCACCACCAATCGGGGCGTGGCATGTCCGCATTTCTGTGTAAACCGGCAGTTACTTAGCACTTTGCTGACTGGCCGCTTTGGCCGAACTCAAGCTCTTCCCGCCATGCAGTTCATGACAGCCAATACTCAGATTCCTTCTAACAGAAAAGGAGTCTGACATGGACACTGCGCAAAAACGTGAAGCCTGGAACAAGGGCAAGATGATTGGCCAAAAGCCACCACTCAAGCCAAAAGATATCTGGGCTATCCGGATCCATCTGCAGAACAAGCATGCAGTACGTGACCTAGCAATGTTCAACTTGGCCATCGATAGCAAACTTCGTGGATGTGATCTTGTAAGTTTACGGGTACGTGATGTGACACATGGAACCCAGATTCTGCCCCGTGCGATTGTCATTCAACGCAAGACTCAACGGCCGGTGCAGTTTGAACTGACAGAGCCAACAAGACTGGCGGTGTATGCATGGCTAGAGAAAGCACACTTGCGAAGCGATCAGTATCTGTTTCCTAGTCGGTTAGCAGACTCTCCACACCTATCGACTCGCCAATATGCACGGATTGTGCATAGGTGGGTCTCGACAGCAGGTCTGGACTCATCCATCTATGGCACACACTCATTACGTCGGACCAAGGCAACACTGATCTACAAAAAGACCAAAAATCTGCGTGCTGTACAAATCTTACTTGGTCACACCAAGCTGGAGAGCACCGTTCGGTATCTGGGTATCGAGGTCGATGATGCTTTGGAAATTTCAGAGCAGATTGAAATCTAGTTAACCACAAGGAAGTTGGCAGCGAACGGTCGCTGCCAACAGTACCCTAATCGGCCAAAGCGGAAGTCCACATGGCAAAGCTCGGATGGCTTCTTTCGTGAGGCAACCCGGCGAAGTATCTAGGAAAGCAGGGCGATTCATACCTTAGATATGCTTCTTTCCGTACCCCTTGCATTTGGCAATTGTGCCCTTATGTCATGTAAAAGAAAGCATTCAGGGGATGCAATGACCGACGAAAAAATCAGACCCAACATCCAGCAACGAATCACTACTGCCCAATGGGTTCTTGAGCGTCACTTGGCGTGGATTGCAGCAGCCGAGATCAAAGTCAGTGTGATTGTGACGATAGATACTGCGCTATTGGGCGGGCTTGCCGCCGCCTTTGGTACGTCAGAAAGTGTCGCGAGAACCGCTTGGGCTTATCATTTCATACTTACTGCTTCTGGAGCTGTGGTGCTTGGATTGCTCTGTGCTGCCATGGCAGTTCTCCCTAGAACCAATGGTCCAAAGAACTCGCTACTCTTTTTTGGCCCAATCGCAGCTCAAAACGTGACGAGCTACTGCGCAGAGTTTAAGGATGCAACCGACGAACAGCTACTTACAGACTGGACTGAGCAGATTCACCGGAACGCACAGATAGCGCGAGACAAGTATGTATGGGTGAGAAGAAGTATGGTCTGGTCGTTCTTCGCGGTTGTCCCGTGGATTGCTGCGATCGGTCTACTGGTCAAGTTTTAAGGGGAGAGGATGGCGCTCAAGGATGACTTGTACTCTGAGGTGAGTCAGATATTCAAAGAGCCATGGACCGTAGAGAAAACTCAAGGCGTGCCCGATCCAGATCAACTTCGACTGTACAACCATGCCAAAGATCTTGAGAGAGCAACTGTGCTATACGCGGATCTTAACGGCTCGACGAGCATGGTAGACAATCATGATTGGCATTTCAGCGCAGAAGTGTATAAAGCTTATCTGCGGTGCGCCGCCCGTATCATTGCTGCAGAGGGTGGTATTGTCACTGCCTATGATGGTGACCGCATCATGGCGGTGTTCACTGGTAACATAAAGAATACTAGTGCAGTACGTGCAGCGATGAAGATCAACCATGCTGTGGTCAAAATTATTCGTCCGGCGATTAGAGCGCAGTATCCCAACAAGATTTTTGAATTGAACCATGTCGTCGGTGTGGACACTAGCCAGCTTCGAGCTGCCCGAATCGGGGTGCGTGGGTACAACGACCTTGTTTGGATCGGTCGGGCAGCAAACTACGCAGCTAAGCTCACGACTCTGCCAGGGAAATCACTTTGGATTACCAAGGCAGTTTATGAGGCGATGAACGAAGATGTGAAGTACTCAAGCGACAGGAAAGCTATGTGGGAGAGACGTTCCTGGTCTGCTATGAACAACCTGGACATCTACTGTTCCGATTGGCTATACAGCGTTTGATAACTGCGGGTCTTTCCCGCTCCTCGTTGGAACGAGCTCAAACAGCTTTCACCGTTGCATAACGTTGCACAGGACGAGGGGCATACTTATCAAAGTGGATTTAGCCTATCGCCGCTAACGCCATGATCTTCGGGTAGGCAATGACGGTAAAGCAGTTGAATAGCGTCATACCCACTTGCTGTTCCGCTACTTGTCGATCGGACATGTACGGAATCCCGTGCAAACAAGTCATTATGCACCTCCCTGTGGAAAGATCGCTTCGGCCGACGATCTGCCGCCGATCCCTCACGGGAAGCTGTAGGTCGACCAAGGTGGCCATTTGAGAATGATGATCTTCTGTCAGCTACTTATCAAATAGCGTCCCTCCAGAGCGACTCAAGCATGTCTAGTGAGCTGGGGCCTTTCACCTGGCCAGTCTTGTGGTGAAGTTCGAGAAACCATCTACCGACGCAAAATGGTGCGATGTCGCCGGTCGGGACTGTTTATAGATACTGCCTTGGTATTTCCCCTCATGCGCAGCGATTACCTCTCCCAGTAGTGCGCTGATGCGCATGCAAATGGCATAGTGGCTATGTATGACTAGGAGATGAGGGTGCATAAGAGCGCTACGATCTACTTGAGCTGAGGTGAAGTCGGCCTAGTGGGAGTGCCGGTAGAGTGTCGGTTGTAGCTATCGACCTGAGATGTGATTTGTAACGGTCTGGTTAGAAAGAAATCTGGACACGCCCATTTCAGAGACGGGATCAATCAAAAGCTTGATTTCAGCTGTGTTGCCAATATGCAAATTGCATGAATGCGAGATCATCATGCTGCGGTTTGCACAACATATGGTTGTGTTTTGTTAATTTTTGTGTATATATTGTATAAATGGCTCAGTGCTAGAACGATTGAATATGTGTGTTTGGCTGTAGCGATGCGCTACCAGAGGGGGTGAAATGGCAAGTCGGAAATGGGACAGGAATGAAGCTGAGCGGCGCATCGACACTCGGATGGCTGAGGTCGAGGAAGTCACTATCAAAGAATACGTGCGTGAAACCGACCTGACGGGGCTTCCAACTGGGACAGCTTACCGGGTGGATGGCGTTCATCTCTACATCGACATTCTGAATATCGATGAAATGCTGGACTCCGGTGGAGTGCGAGCTCACCGGCGAACCTTGCGCTTTTTGAACCTGCACTACCGGGCGGTACGCAATATTCTTCTTGATGTTGAAGCCATCCAGGTTGACTTCCACAATCAGCGCTTGCATGCGGTCTTCGCCAAACCCTATGGAGATGAAGTCGCACGTATTCATAAGGCTGTAGCTACTGCAAAGCTGATCTGTGATGTTTTGGCGCGCACCGGTGAAGATAGCGATGATCCTTTGCCTGCCGCGCAAGTACGTGTGGGCATTGACTCTGGCAAAGCCTTGGCAGTTACGAATGGCCGACGTGGTAGTAGGGAGCCGTTGTTCTTGGGTGAACCCGCGAATCTGGCAGCGAAGCTTTCTGGTGGTGGGACCGCTACCGGAATCTACATGACCAACTTTGCGCGCAGTACTGTGGAGTGGGCATCCGTCAAGGATGAGAAAGCTACCAAGCTTTCTGACAAGCAGGTGGAAGAGTCGCAGGACAAGGCTAACCTCGGAATCACAGTAGATGATGTGATTGCGGATTGGGAGGCTGATTTGGACAAGAATCCGATCGGCTCTTTCGATTTCACTCGCCATACCCCACCTTTCGGTAGCCTTGATCTTGACTTGCTGTCACCCAAGAACTCTCGTCGCCAGGAAGCTACCTCCATTTACGCGGATATTGATGGCTTTACAAAGTACGTTGCTGAACGTATTGAAGATGACGAATCGGCGAAGGATGTCGTCAGGACACTTCATGTGCTGAGAGCGGAGCTAGACTCGGTTCTGTATAACGACTTTGCAGGTCTCAAGATCCGTTTTATCGGTGATTGTGTACACGGAATCCTGGTTGAGGGAACCGCGCATACAACAGATGACGATGAGACTGCGAAGAACGCCATGCTTTGTGCGGCGGCCATGCGCAGCAGTTTCGAGTTGGCCATGGAGACCCTTACGGAAGAAGGCGTCGATGCCGGGAATCTTGGATTGGCAATCGGCTTGGAGCATGGATTTTTAGTTGTAACAAGGCTTGGCATTAAAGGAGAGATGATCCGCTGCTGTATTAGCAGGTCGGTCCTTAGCTCTGAAGAAGAGCAGCTTCGTTGCGATGGGTCTGAAACTGCTATCGGGCCGGAACTTAACAAGTCAGCCCCGGATACTTTCAAAGAGCTGTTTGGTGAGGAAAGAATCAGGTCGGGTTTTGACTATGATGAAGCCACCCTCAGTCTTGAGAAAAAGACAAAGGCATCGACCGCACGTGCAGAGGGCAATTTGCTCCGCCCTGCTACTGTTGCGACCGCTGTGGCAAGCACCGCGACCGCAGGGTTTAGTTTCCCCTCGCAAGCAGCATCTCCGTCTAAAATTCCGCCGGGCTTTGCCTGATGTGGTTCGTCAGTAACCTTGAGAGACTTGATACCGAGATGGCGGCTCTTAAGGTATTGAGTTACGAGGGCTGGATAGACCAGGCAGAGTGGCAGGTCGAACGGGAGAGCGGCACGTTACGAGTTAAACTCGATTTTCGTGTGGGCGAAAAAGTATACGAAGCTTGGCTCTCCTATCCGCATGTATTTCCCTGGGCACCTCCACAGATAGTACCTCGCAGAGAAGGAGAGATTTGGTCGGGGCATCAATGGGGTGTCGGAGGCGAACTGTGCTTGCAGATCCGTTCAGACAATTGGAGCCCCCTCTACACTGGCGCTGACATGGTCCGTAGTGCACGTTCGCTGCTGTTGACCGAGTGCGCCTCCGACGGGAAGGGGTATCGGCGGACTGCACCTAGCTCTCATGTGTTGAGCGAAGGGCAGCAAATGCTCTGGCAATTCCAGCGTTTGGTAGTTATGCCTGCCTTCCTGAATAAGCTGATGGAGCAGCCTGCAGGATGTAGATGTCGCCTTGCTATCTCCTTCAGCGAGAGTGCAGTGATTTATACTCCGGCCACCCTTATGCTGGCCGATGGAACAGAGTGGGCGGACCCTAGTGTCCCCGCTGCATTTAGGGGGCGTGCCTTTACTAATGGTTATGCGCTTCCCCTTGCCACTGACGATGCCAATGCGAGCCTTGCAAAACGGCCTGATAAACTCACTGCTACCGAACTATGGTCGCAGTTCTCCGTTGAGCCGTTGACGGAAGATATGGTGCTGTTTCTCGCTCGTCCTGAGGAAGTCTATTGTCATTACCTGGATGCCAAAAAAGACACCGTTTCGAAGGTCGGGATACTTAAGCAGGAGTACGCGGCACGGCTATCTCCATCAAATGCGGTCCTTGCTTCAAAACGTATTGGACTGATCGGCGCTGGCTCCATGGGGAGTAAGATTGCCGCGAGCATTGCGCGTGCTGGGGCTCGGAAATTTCTGGTCATTGATGATGACTTAATGACTGATGGTAACTTGGTAAGGCATGATTTAGATTGGAATTCAGTCGGTGCGCATAAAGCCGAAGCAATAAAAAAACGGTTAGAGCTGATCGCTCCAGGTATTGATGTTCAAGTATTGCGCATGAAGTTAGGTGGGCAAACCTCAAGGCTTTGTTGCACAAATCAGTGCTTGCGTCCGTCCGGTAGAATGACCGCATGAGCAAGCCCCTTCCTCCCAAGTACCAAACCATCAACTGGCAGTCATACAACCAGTCCCTCAAGCAACGAGGGCAGCTCCTTCTCTGGCTCGACAAAGGCATGAACTGGTTGGCACCGGCTACCGGCAGGCGGGGACGGCAGCTAACTTTTTCTGATGCTGCCATCCAGTTCTGTCTCACCATCAAATGCCTCTTTGGCCTGGCGCTACGGCAAGCCACAGGTATGGTCGAAAGTATGTTGCGCCTGGCTGGCCTTGACTGGGCCGTCCCCGACTTCAGCACGCTTTCCCGCCGCCAGAAAGACCTGCAAGTCCGCATCCCGGTACAGAAAAAGCAAGGTTGTCTGCATCTCTTGGTGGATAGCACCGGCATCAAGATGATGGGTGAAGGCGAGTGGAAGGTGAAAAAGCATGGCGCTGATTACCGCCGCCAATGGCGCAAGCTGCATCTGGGCATAGATGCGCAAACGCTGGAAATCCGGGCAATGGAAGTGACCGACAATCGCACTGGAGATGCCACGATGCTGCCAGAGCTGCTATCGCAAATTCCGGCGGGAGAGGGACTGGTAACCGTCACCACGGATGGGGCGTACGACACACGCCTATGTTACGCAGCGATTGCAGAGCGTGGGGCGGCAGCCATCATTCCCCCACGTCGAAATGGCCAATTCTGGAAAGGGAATTTACGGGGCAATCAGGCTCGCAATGAGTCGCTACGAGCGGTGAAGTATCTGGGGCGCGCGCTCTGGAAAAAGTGGAGTGGCTACCATCGCCGCAGCTTGGTCGAAACGAAGATGCACTGTTTCAAATTGCTGGCAGATCGGGTTAAGTCACGGGACTTTGACCGGCAAGTAGCGGAGCTTCAAATCTGTGCAGCGATTCTGAATCGCTTCACAGCACTGGGCACGCCGCAAACGGTCCGTATGGGATAAATCCGTCTGGGGATTGGGGTAGTTCGACCTACGGCTGATTTGTGCAACAAAGCCGATAGACAGAGAAACACTTGTAGATGCTATTAGTCTGGTTAGATGGTATATCAATGAGTTTCAAGTTGTATTCACAAGTAAAGAAACAGGTGTTGCATATGAGAGGTATGCACAGGAACTAGATGCATGGTTTGATAAAGTTGCACAAAAATCAGACCGGAGATTTTTCAAGAAAAATGAAATAAGGCGACATGGTCCAAATAAACTGAGGAACAAAAATAAGCTGGAAGGTGCTCTGTTGTATTTAACGCATAATGGCAGAATTGAATTTTACGCGGAAGACTCAGTTGTGGATCTTCGTCCGCAGCAGCCGTTTGATCCTGATGAATACTACGAAACTATCGTTGCTTATAGAAAGGGTGATTTAGCATTCTATCATTCGTAAAATGGCCATTGAGTGTTTTATATGCTTGACATTATGGAGGTCTCTCACCAGGCCTCCATAATGCTGAGTGAGTGTGACATCATTTGGAGTGAAATTTTTTCAGCAGGATGATCAGCGTGAGTTGGTACTCTCAAGGCTCCTAGCACCAGCCTTATCTCGTATTTTGGATCCAACCTTCTAATAGAGCTAGGTTGACTGTTGCCGAGATATGGTTGATGGCACAAGCGCTTCCAGGGTTCAGTGAGTGGAAATTGGCCGCCCCCCCCACCGACTGATGCAATGCAAGCCACTGCTCATCGTCGACCGTTGAGGTGTGGTAACCGCGAACCTAAGCGTCATCTGTGGCAACCGCCAAGATCTGGCAGCTTTTCGAAACGTCGAAGGGCTACCATGACACTTCTTGCTGTGATCAAATTATAAGCTGATAAGAGTTGCGATATTGACTAGTGCAGCGAGGCTCTCATGTATCGCAGCGTCTATATCGCATGTTTTTGACATGGATCTATCTACTTTGGAAGGTGTCTAGGTGCGCATTGCATCTTATTCATGCTCGCTTGTTTCTGATTTTCCTACGCGTTGTTGACAGGATTTATTGCCAAGTATTCTTAGTGCCCGAGCGGCGTTGGTGGCATTTTGCAAAGTATCACCTGCGTTTTTGCTACTCAGCAGCAAAAACGCAGCTGTGCCATACCGCAGAAGTTATGTAATGGCCCAGACCTTTCTGCACAGGTCAGGCTATTGATACGCTATCGCAGGCGTCTTCATCCCCAGAGCCTGGTGCGGGCGCCTGTAGTTGTAGAACCCGATCCAGTCTGCAATCACCCGACTGGCGTGCGCCAAGCTTTCAAAGCGGTGCCGATGCGCGCATTGCTCTTTCAAGGCGTTGATCACCTGTTTCTCTATGAGATTCTGTTTTCCAACAGGAACCACTCTGGTACTCGTTTCAAGCGACCAAAGAGGCTGATCTGCGCATGCTACTACGCCGACTCTGCTATTTTGAACCGGCCTCTGTGCGACAGGTGCCAGATCAGTGGCTCGTAGGTGCTTTGTAGCCAATGACCAAACCAGGTGGCTCTACTAGCTTTGTCGGCCCAAGTACGGTGCAGGTCGTTCAAGGTGATGAGATCATTACCTTTGTTAAGGATAGCCAACCCCTACAATAGCCCTACAAGTTTTTTGTGCAAAGAAAAAGGACCTGCAGCATGTGCTGCAAGTCCTTGTTTTCTTTGGTGGGCCCCCCGGGAGTCGAACCCGGCACCAACGGATTATGAGTCCGCTGCTCTAACCAGGCATGAGCTAGAGGCCCTAAAGGGGGTCAATTATAGCAAATAATTTGCTTATTGGTTACCCGGTTCGTTGTCCAGGAAGCTGCGCAGGCGCTCGGAGCGGGTAGGGTGGCGCAGCTTGCGCAGGGCCTTGGCTTCGATCTGGCGGATACGCTCGCGCGTTACGTCAAACTGTTTGCCTACTTCTTCCAGCGTGTGGTCGGTGTTCATGTCGATACCGAAACGCATGCGCAGTACCTTGGCTTCGCGCGGGGTGAGCGAGTCCAGTACTTCTTTGGTTGCGTCGCGCAGGCTGGCGTACATGGCGGCTTCGGCCGGAGCTACGGTCACCGAATCTTCGATGAAGTCGCCCAGGTGGCTGTCGTCGTCGTCGCCGATCGGGGTTTCCATCGAGATAGGCTCTTTGGAAATCTTCATGATCTTGCGGATCTTGTCTTCCGGCATCTCCATTTTTTCGGCCAGCTCGGCCGGGTCCGGCTCGCGGCCGGTTTCCTGCAGGATCTGGCGGCTGATGCGATTCATCTTGTTGATGGTTTCGATCATGTGTACCGGAATACGGATGGTACGTGCTTGGTCTGCAATGGAGCGGGTGATGGCCTGGCGAATCCACCAGGTGGCGTAGGTGGAGAACTTGTAGCCACGGCGGTATTCGAACTTGTCCACCGCCTTCATCAGGCCGATGTTGCCTTCCTGGATCAGGTCGAGGAACTGCAGGCCGCGGTTGGTGTATTTCTTGGCAATGGAGATCACCAGGCGCAGGTTGGCCTCGATCATTTCGCGCTTGGCCAGGCGGGCTTTGGTTTCGCCCGACGACATCTGGCGGTTGATCTCTTTCAGATCGTTGATGCTCAGCATGGATTTCTGCTGCATATCGGCGATCTTGGTTTGCTTCTCGATAATGGCGTATTTGAAGCGGCCCAGTACGTCGGACCAGTCTTTGCCACTGGCGATTTCTTTTTCAACCCACTCCAGCTTGCATTCGTTGCCGGGGAAGTTTTTCACGAAGTACTGGCGGTCCATGCGTACGCGTGTGACGCAGATGTCCAGGATTTCGCGTTCCAGCTTGCGGATGCCGTTTACGCTGCTGCGCAGGCTTTCGCACAGGCTTTCGATCTGGCGGGTGGAGAAGCGCACGCCCATGAACAGCTCGGTGATGGCAGCTTGGGCTTCGTTGTACTGTTTGCTGGCGAAGCCGTGTTTTTCCAGGGCTTTGAGCAGGGCGTCGTATTGCTCGCGCACTTGGGCAAAGTGGGCCAGGGCTTCTTGCTTCAGCTCTTCCAGATTGGCTTCGCTGACGGCAGCTTCGTCGACGGCTTCGTCTTCTTCGTCTTCTTCTTCGTCTTCGTCGGCCAGCTCGGCGTCTACTTCTACCGGCTCGGCAAACTCGACGGCGACAGCGGTGTCGGCTTCGGGGTCGATCATGCCATCGATGACTTCATCGATGCGCAGCTCGCCGGCTTCGACACGGCTGATCAGCGCCAGTACCTCTGCCACGGAACCCGGGCAGGCGGACAGCGCCTGAATCATGAACTTCAGGCCTTCTTCGATACGCTTGGCGATAACGATTTCGCCTTCGCGGGTCAGCAGCTCTACCGAGCCCATTTCACGCATGTACATGCGCACGGGGTCGGTGGTGCGGCCGAACTCGGAGTCGACCGAGGACAGGGCGGCTTCGGCTTCTTCTACTGCGTCTTCGTCTGCCACGGCCGGGGTGGCGTCGGACATCAGCAGGGTTTCAGCATCGGGCGCTTCGTCGTAAACCTGGATGCCCAGGCCACCAATCATGGTGACGATGTTTTCGATCTGTTCGGCGTCGGAGACGTCTTCGGGCAGGTGGTCGTTGATCTCTGCATACGTGAGATAGCCACGTTCCTTGCCCAGAGCAATCAGCTGGCGCAAGCGTTTACGCTGCTCTTCCAGGCTCATTGGCTCGGTTGCCGGTTCGTTGTTCTGTTTCTTGGTGTCGGGAGATGCCGCCATTTGGTTTCCTGCTCGAAAAAGCCGAAAAAAACAATTGATTATATCACAACTACGTGTACGGGGCTCGGTCAGCTGGCTGGGGTTGGCCGCATGCGGCGGGCTAGCAGGGTGCGCAGAAGCTGTAGTTCTTCTTGCGACAGGTGCTCGTAGCCTTTGTTAGACAGTGTCGAAACCAGCTCGTCATCGTAGCGGTCCATGAGTTTGTCAAAACCCAGTATGAAGTTTTCCCGGTCCAGCTCGTTGGGGTTGATGAATTCTTCACTTCTGAGTTGTGAGTCTTGCAGCACCGAATCGATGATGGATTCGTGCTCGGTATGGCGGAAACCTTCCGCCAGCACGGCGCAGCTGGGTAGCTGTTCGCTGGCTTGTACTCTTTCGATGATGGCCACCAGGGCGGCCATTTCGCCTTCGTATATCTCGTTTTCGCGTATCTGTATGGCCAGCGCCCATTCCGGGTTCATCAGCACGTCGCGTATCTGCTTGCGCATGATGGGTGTGCTGGCCGGGCGGGTGGATTCGCGTGGCAGGCGGTATTCGCGCCGGCCTTTGCGCTCGGGCCGGCTGTGGCCCATCAGCATGTCGATCTCGTCGACTTCCATCTGCGCCAGCTCGGCCAGGCGCTTCTTGATGATATAGCCCAACATGGGGGCGGCTATCTGGTCTAGCAAGGGTTTGGCTTGCTTGATCAGCTCGGCGCGGCCCTCGGGGCTGGACAGATCAACGCTGGCGGTCAGCTCGCGCGTGAAGTAGGCCGACAGCGGGATGCTTTGTTCGCGCAGGGCGGCTTCGAAAGCTTCGCGGCCGTGTTCGCGGATGTAGCTGTCCGGGTCGTGCTCTTGCGGCAGAAACAGAAAGTGCAGTGCCTTGCCGTCTACCAGCTGCGGCAGGCTGTTTTCCAGCGCGCGCCAGGCGGCTTTCTGGCCAGCTTTGTCGCCGTCGAAGCAGAAGTACACCTGGTCGGCGTGGCGCAGCAGCTTGCGTACGTGTTCGCCGGTGGTCGCGGTGCCCAGCGTGGCCACGGCGTATTCCACGCCGTATTGTGCCAGGGCGACCACGTCCATATAGCCTTCTACCACCAGTACGGCGTTGGCGTGGCGAATGGCCTGGCGGGCTTCGTACAGGCCGTACAGCTCGCGGCCCTTTTCGAACAGCGGGGTTTCCGGCGAGTTCAGGTATTTGGGCTCGCCTTTGCCCAGCACGCGGCCGCCAAAGCCGATGATGGCACCACGCTGGTTGCGGATGGGGAACATCACGCGGTCGCGGAAGCGGTCGTAGCGGCGGCCGGTATCTTCGGCCTCGATCACCAGGCCGGATTCCAGCAGGGCGGGGTTCAGGTACTCGCTGAAGACGGCTTGCAGGTTTTGCCAGTCGCCGGGGGCGTAGCCCAGGCCGAAGCGAGCGGCAATTTCGCCGGTGAGGCCGCGGCCTTTCAGGTAGCTGATGGCGTTAACGGCACTTTTGAGCTGCTGCTTGTAGTAAGCAGCGGCCTGGCTGAGGGCGCTTTCCAGCGACAGCTGTTTTTCGCGCGCGGCACGGCTGGCTTCAGGGTTGGCCGCACGTTCTTGCGGTACTTGCAGGCCTATGCCTTCGGCCAGGCTTTTGACGGCGTCCACAAAGGGCAGCCCCTGGTATTCCATCACGAAGCCGATGGCGGAGCCATGCGCGCCGCAGCCAAAGCAATGGTAGAACTGCTTGGTGGGGCTAACAGTGAAAGACGGGGATTTTTCTTTGTGGAACGGGCAGCAGGCCATGTAGTTCTGGCCTGCCTTTTTCAATGGGACGTAGCGATCCACCACGTCGACAATGTCGACGCGGGACAGGAGCTGATCGATGAAGTCCTGCGGGATCATCCGGCGGGCTTAGCCGGCCAGCTTGGCTTTGATGCGGGCAGACACGGCGCCCATGTCGGCACGGCCGGCCATGTGCGGTTTCAGCAGGGCCATGACTTTGCCCATGTCCTGCATGCCGGCAGCGCCGCTGGCGGCGATGGCGCCGTCGATCATCACGTCGATTTCTTCGGCAGTCAGCTGTTGTGGCAGGTAGGCGGTCAGCACTGCCATTTCGGCTTTTTCTTTATCGGCCAGGTCCTGGCGCTGGGCGGCTTCGTACTGGGTGATGGAGTCACGGCGCTGTTTCAGCATTTTGTCCACCACGGCAGTGATGCCGGCGTCGTCCAGCTCCACGCGCTCGTCCACTTCTTTTTGCTTGATGGCCGCCATCAGCAGGCGAATGGCTGCCAGACGGTCGGTTTCGCGAGCTTTCATCGCGGTTTTCATGTCTTCGGAGATGCGGGCTTTCAGGCTCATGATGGGATCCGTGCGTGGTGGGGTAAGGTTGGCCGCAGCAGGGCTGCAGCCAGCGCATAAATGGCAAAACCGCAGGGCGGGCCTGCGGTCTTGTGCTTGCTACCGTAAAGCTTAGAACAGCTTCGGTGGCAGCATTTGGCTGCGGATACGCTTGTAGTGGCGTTTCACGGCAGCAGCTTTTTTACGCTTACGTTCAGCGGTTGGCTTCTCGTAGAATTCGCGTGCGCGCAGTTCGGTCAGCAGACCGGTTTTTTCGATAGCGCGCTTGAAGCGACGCATAGCAACTTCAAACGGTTCGTTCTCTTTAACGCGGATAGTCGGCATTTAGCTGAGGTCCTTAAATCTTTTGGCTTGAGGCATTTCTGCCTCGAGGAAAATGAGTATTCTAAACAACGTTGTAGCTTTTGTAAAAGCCAGATGCGTGGCAACGGGTATTAGTGTGCACTGCGCATCATCCCGAACGGGAAGAAATCACCCCCTCACGTGGCGAACTCGGTGTCGCCGAATAAAAGCGTTTAGGCATACGCCCGGCCAGGTACGCTTCGCGACCGGCCTGGACGCCCAGTTTCATGGCCAGTGCCATACGCACAGGGTCTTGTGCGGCGGCAATGGCGGTATTCATCAGTACCCCGTGGCAACCCAGCTCCATGCCGATGGTTGCGTCCGAGGCGGTACCCACGCCGGCGTCAACCAGCACGGGGACATTCGATTGCTCGATAATGAGCTGCAGGTTCCACGGGTTCAGTATGCCCATGCCCGAGCCGATCAGGCTGGCCAGCGGCATGATGGCGCAGCAGCCTATCTGTTCCAGCTCTTTGGCGACGATGGGGTCATCCGAGGTGTAAACCATCACGTCGAAGCCTTCCCTCACCAGGGTTTCGGCGGCTTTGAGTGTGTCGCGTACGTTGGGGTACAAGGTATGCGGGTCGCCCAGTACTTCCAGCTTCACCAGGCGATGGTCGTCCAGCAGCTCACGCGCGAGGCGCAAGGTCCGCACGGCGTCGTCTGCGGTATAGCAGCCTGCCGTGTTGGGCAGCAGTGTATACCGGTTTTTTGGCAAAAAGTCCAGCAAATTCGGCTCGTTAGGGTTTTGCCCCAGGTTCACGCGGCGAATGGCCACGGTGACAATCTCGCAGCCGGAGGCGTCCAGCGCGTCGGCGGTTTGCTGGAAGTCGCGGTATTTGCCGGTGCCAACCAGCAGGCGCGATTGGTAGGATTTTCCGGCGATGATCAATGGGTCTTGCACGCTTGGTCCCTTGCTAAAGTTAACCGCCGCCCACGGCGACGACGATTTCCAGCGCATCACCCTCTGCGAGCGGGGTGTTGGCATGCTGGCTACGCGGTACGATTTCGCCATTGCGCTCGATGGCAATGCGTTTGCCGGTGAGGCCCAGCTCGGCAATCAGGGCGGCCAGGCTGTCTACGTGCCCGGAGAGCGTGCGGTCTTCACCGTTAATGCGGATGCATGGCATGGTGCTAGCGTCTTTCTGCGCGCTGGACGACTTCCACTTGCTGGACCTGTGCCAGCACTTTTTCCAGATGCTGCAGATTGTCTACCTGCAGGCGGAAGTGAATATGGATGTAGCCGTCCTGGCTGTGGTTGTCTTGCGTGTCGACGGTTTCGATATTGGCCGAGGCGTGCGAGATGGCGGCGGCAATGTCGGCCAGCGCACCGCGCTGGTTAAACGCCAGAATGCTGATGTTGACCCCGAACATGCGGTCTTTTACCGTTTCCCAGCGTACTTCCAGCAGCTTTTCCGTTTCCACGCGCTGTACGTTATGGCAGCTGCCGCGGTGAATCAGCAGGCCCTGGTCTTTCTTGGCGATGCCGACAATCTGGTCGCCCGGTATCGGGTTGCAGCAGCTGGACAGGTGGATGGCTGCGCCTTCGTTGCCGCGGATGGCAATCGGGCCCAGCGCGGCCTGTTGCGCTTGCTGGCCGGATAGCTCCAGCAGCTTGCGCGCCACCACGGCGGCCAGCTGTTTGCCGGTACCGATGTCGGCCAGCACATCGCTGAAGCGGCGGTTGCGTTCGCCCAGGCGCGCCAGTAGTGCATCTTCCAGCTCTGGCGTGATGTCCGGCTCGAAGGCCGACAGCGCGCTGGCGGCCTGGCGCAGCAGTTTTTGCCCCAGCTGGATGGCGTCTTGTGCCTGGAGCGACTTCAGGTAATTGCGGATGCCGGAGCGTGCGCGGCCACTTTGTACGAAATTCAGCCACGACGGGTTGGGCTTGGTTTGCGTGGAGGTAATGATGTCCACGGTGTCACCGTTACGCAGCACGCTGCGCAGCGGCACCAGGTTGTGGTTCACGCGGGCGGCGATACAGCGGTGCCCCACGTCGGTGTGTACCGCGTAGGCAAAATCCACCGGGGTGGAGCCATGCGGCAGCACGATGATCTTGCCCTTCGGTGTAAACACGTACACCTCGTCGGGGAACAGGTCGATCTTGATGTGTTCCAGGAACTCGACGGCGTCGTCGCTCTCGGCCTGCATGTCCAGCAGGCTTTGCAGCCACTGGTGCGTGCGCTGCTTGGCGGCATCAATGCTGGCGTGGCCGGATTTGTACATCCAGTGCGAGGCAATGCCGGCTTCCGCTACCGCGTTCATTTCGCGGGTACGGATCTGCATTTCCACCGGTGTGCCGTAGGGGCCGAACAGGGTGGTGTGCAGGCTCTGGTAGCCGTTGCCCTTGGGGATGGCGATGTAGTCCTTGAACTTGCCCGGAATCGGCTTGTACAGGCTGTGCAGCGCGCCCAGCGCCAGGTAGCAGCCGGGGTTGTCTTTCACGATGATGCGAAAGCCGTAGATATCCAGCACTTCGGAAAACGACAGGCTTTTTTCCTGCATTTTCTTGTAGATGCTGTACAGGTTTTTCTCGCGGCCCTTGATGGTGGCCTCGATATTGGCCTCCACCAGCTTCTGGCTCACCGCTTTCAGGATCTTGTCCACCACCTCGCGCCGGTTGCCGCGCGCGGCGCGCACGGCTTTGGACAGCACGTGGTAGCGGTGCGGGTGCAGGTGCATGAACGCCAGGTCCTGCAGCTCGCGGTAGACCTTGTTCAGGCCGATGCGGTTGGCGATGGGGGCGTAGATTTCCAGCGTTTCCAGCGCAATGCGCTGGCGCTTGTCTTCGCGCATGGCGTCCAGCGTGCGCATATTGTGCAGGCGGTCGGCCAGCTTCACGATGATCACGCGGATGTCGCGCGCCATCGCGAGCACCATCTTGCGGAAGTTTTCCGCTTGCGCGGTTTCCTTGGTCTGGTATTCCAGTTTTTCCAGCTTGGACAGGCCATCGACCAGGTCGGCGATGGTGCGGCCAAACTGGTCGGACAGCGTGGGCTTGGTGACCCCGGTGTCTTCCAGTACGTCGTGCATCAGCGCTGCGGCCAACCCTTGGGCATCCAGCCGCCAGTCGGTCAGCATGCTCGCTACCGCTAGCGGATGGGTGATGTAGGGTTCACCGCTTTTGCGGGTCTGGCCTTCGTGCGCGTCGCGTGCCGTGATGAAAGCCTGGCGCAGCAGCTGCACGTCTTCGGGCTTCAGGTAGCGCGACGCGGCCAGGAATAACGCCTCGGCCTCGGCGTCAACGAGGGCGTTGTAGTCGATTGGGGAGGCGTTATCCGCGGTCATCGGCAGAATCAGCCTTTGTGGCGGGTCAGGATTTCGCGGCCAACGTGGCCACCGGCGATTTCGCGCAGGGCAACAACGGTAGGCTTGTTACGGCCTTGCTCTACAAAAGCGGTGGCACCGGAGGCTACCTGACGGGCACGGTAGGCTGCTGCCAGGGTCAGGTCGAAGCGGTTGTGGATGCGGTCGAGGCAATCGTCAACGGTAATACGGGCCATGGTATGTCTCTTTCACAAAGGGTGAAGCAAAAAGATAAGGGATTGTGCGATCGGGATAAAGCCCTAGCGCGGCGTTTGCATGCCGGCAATCGCGTCGGCATGGCGCTGTAGCTGGCGGGCAGCCTGCAGGCGCTGGCTGCGGATCACGCTGATCAGGTCCAGGCGGGCCTGGTCGAAATCATCGTTTACGATCAGGTAGTCGTATTCGGCAACCTGGTCGATTTCCATGCGTGCCTCGGACAGACGGCGCTGGATCACGTCTTCGCTATCGGTGGCGCGGCCACGCAGGCGGGCCTCCAGCACCGGCAGTGACGGCGGCAGGATGAACACGGCCACGGCGTCGCCAAAGACCTTGCGCACCTGGCGTGCGCCCTGCCAGTCGATTTCCAGCAGGATGTCGTGGCCTGCGGCCAACCTTTCGCGCAGCCAGCGTGCGCTGGTGCCGTAGTAGTTGCCGTAGACCTCGGCGTATTCCAGGAAGTCGCCGGCGGCGATCATGCCTTCAAAAGCGGCACGGTCGACAAAATGGTAGTTCTTGCCGTCGATTTCGCCTTGGCGCGGGGCACGGGTTGTATAGGAAACCGACAGCTCTACGCCGGGTTCAGCCTGCAATAGTGCGGCCACCAGCGAGGTTTTACCGGCGCCAGAAGGGGCCACCACGATAAAAATCGAGCCTTGGGCTGACGTCATGTAAGCGCTTCCTAACGAACTTGAGCAATATTTCAGGATACCACAAGGCGCTGTTGTGGTTAAGCAGGGCTTGCCGCAGACAAACTGCAGCGCAACAAACAAGCGTTTCAGGTTAAAATCGCGCGTTTTTCAAACAGTTACGTCTCAAAAGACGAGGGGAGGGCATGTCATCATGCTAGAAAGCTTCTTCAAGCTTAAAGAGCACGGCACCGACGTCAAGACCGAGGTCATTGCCGGTTTCACCACGTTCCTGACAATGGCTTACATTGTTATCGTGAACCCGGCCATCCTGTCGATTACCGGCATGGATTTCAACGCCGTGTTTGTTGCTACCTGCCTGGCCGCCGCGCTGGGTACCGCCATCATGGCACTGGTGGCCAACTACCCGATCGCGCTGGCGCCGGGTATGGGCCTGAACGCCTACTTTACTTTTACCGTGGTAAAAGGCATGGGCGTGCCGTGGGAAGCGGCGCTGGGCGCCGTGTTCATTTCCGGTATCGTGTTCCTGGCGGTGAGCCTGTTCAAGGTGCGCGAAGCC
The DNA here is from genome assembly GCF_020616155.1 of Vogesella sp. XCS3. Classification (NCBI taxonomy): domain Bacteria; kingdom Pseudomonadati; phylum Pseudomonadota; class Betaproteobacteria; order Neisseriales; family Chromobacteriaceae; genus Vogesella; species Vogesella sp. XCS3. Next base: position 3,443,989 of record NZ_CP085530.1, read on the forward strand.
ATCGTGAACGCCATTCCCCAGTCGCTGAAGTTTGCCATTTCGGCCGGTGTGGGTCTGTTCCTGGCCATCATCGCGCTGAAAAACGCCGGTGTGGTGGTGGATCACCCTGCCACCCTGCTGACCATGGGCAATATGCACGACCCGAAAGTGCTGCTGGCCATTCTGGGCTTCTTCATCATCGTGGCGCTGGAGTACCGCAAGGTGCACGGCTCCATCATCATCGGCGTACTGGCGGTGACGGCACTGTCCATCATGCTGGGCCTGTCCAACTTTGAAGGCATTTTTGCCCCGGTGCCGAGCATCGAGCCGACCTTCATGAAGATGGACCTGCAAGGCGCCATGACCGCTGGCCTGCTGGGCGTGATTTTCGTGTTCTTCTTTGTCGATCTGTTTGATACCACCGGTACGCTGGTTGGTGTGTCGCACCGTGCCGGCCTGCTGGACAAAGACGGCAAGCTGCCACGCCTGAAGCGCGCGCTGATGGCTGACTCGGTGGCCATTACCGCCGGCGCTGTGATGGGCACCTCGTCCACCACCGCGTATATCGAATCGGCTGCCGGCACCGCCGTGGGCGGCCGTACCGGCCTGACCGCGCTGGTGGTGGCCATCCTGTTCCTGGCTTGCCTGTGGATTTCGCCGCTGGCCAAGACCGTACCGGCTTACGCTACCGCACCGGCACTGTGCTATGTAGCCGTGCTGATGACCCGTGGCCTGGCCGAGATCAACTGGGACGACCTGACCGAATCCGCCCCGGCGGTGATGACTGCGGTGGCCATGCCGTTTACCTTCTCCATTGCCGACGGTATCGCTTTTGGCTTTATCAGCTACGCCGTGATCAAGATCCTGGCTGGCCGTTTTGCCGACCTGAAGCCTGCGGTACTGGTGATTGCCGGTCTGTGGGTGGTGAAGCTGGCGTTCTTCCACTAAGGCATACAGCATGGAAAACCTGAGTAACCTGGACTATTCGCGCTATCTGAAGGGCTGGATCCGCACCGTGCCGAACTGGCCGAGCGAGGGGGTAATGTTCCGCGATATTACCCCGCTGCTGCAGAACCCCAAGACCTTCCGCATGCTGATCGATATCTTCGTGCACCGTTATATGGGGGAGAAGATCGATATGGTGGCGGGCCTGGACGCGCGTGGTTTCATCATCGGTTCGGTGCTGGCCTACGAGCTGAATGTCGGCTTTGTGCCTATCCGCAAAAAGGGCAAACTGCCGTTCACCACGGTGGCGGAAGAGTACGAGCTGGAATACGGCAACGCGACGGTAGAAATGCACACCGACGCGGTAAAGCCGGGTGACCGTGTGGTGCTGATCGACGACCTGATCGCCACCGGTGGCACCATGATGGCAGGTTACAAACTACTGCAGCGCCTGGGCGCTGACGTGGTGGAAACCGCGGGCATCATCGAGCTGCCCGAGCTGGGCGGCGGCGATCTGATGCGCGGCCTGGATATCCCGCTGTTTACCGTGTGCTCGTTCGACGGCCACTAGCCGTTGCGGCCTCGGCCAAAAGCCCCGTTTGCGCGAGCAAGCGGGGCTTTTTTATTTGGGTTGGCCGCAGGGCATGGCGCCACGGCTGCGGCCAACCTTGGCAGGTGCTTACAGCTTGAAGCGCGCCAGCAGGTTTTGCAGCTCGCCGGCCAGCCGCTGCAGGTCGGCTACCGCACCGCTGGCGTGTAGCAGCGAGGCATCGGTATCCGCCGTCATGGCGTGAATCGCCTCGATGTGGCTGGCAATGCTGCGGCTGGCGGCCGATTGCTCGGCGGTAGCCGCGGCAATATGGCCTACCGTGTCCAGCACGCCCAGGTTGTGGCTGCGAATCTGAGTGATGGAGCCTGCGGCACGCTCGGCCAGCATGACGCCATTTTCTACCTGGCGAATCGCGTCATCCATACTGCCGGCCGCGCCGGCGGTTTCTTCCTGCACCTGGCGAATGCTGGCGGCGATTTCCACCGTGGCCGAGGACGTGCGCTCTGCCAGCTTGCGCACCTCGTCGGCAACCACGGCAAAGCCGCGACCCTGCTCGCCCGCCCGCGCGGCCTCGATCGCCGCATTCAGCGCCAGCAGATTGGTTTGCTCGGCAATGTCCTTGATCACCTGCACGATGCTGCTGATCTGCTCGGAGCGGTTTTCCAGCCCGTCCAGTACGCTGCCTATGCCGCGGATGGTATCGGCAATGCGGCCAATCTCGCTGGCAGTGCTGTGCACACTATCGGCCACTTGTTCGGCCTCGTCCCCCGCACTGCGCGCGGCTTGTTCTGCCGCACGGGCCGATTCGGCAATACGGCTGATGCTGCCGGATAGCTGGCTGACAGCGCCGGCGGTATGGGTGGCGGCCTGCGCCTGCTGGCTGGAGTGCTGGCTGATATCGGCCGTTTCGCTGGCCAGGGCGGTGACGGCCTGATTGACCTGGCCGGTACGCTCGCGCACGTCCAGCAGCATGTGTCGCAGGGCCTGGCTGAAGTGGTTGAAGGCGCTGGCGGAAGCGCCGATTTCGTCCTGGCCGCTGATGTGCAATTGCCGGGTGAGGTCGCCATCGCCGCCAGATAATTCACTGAGTGCGCTTTGCAGCCGGCCCAGCGGCGCCACCAGCTTGCCCAGCAGCAGCGCCAGCGCCAGCAGGATCAGCAGCAGTGCCAGCAAGCTGAGCCCGGCGGTTTGCAAGGTGGCGGCGCGGGTGTCGGCAAAAGCACTGGCCAGCGGGATGGAGATGCGTACCGCCCAGGGCTGGGTGGTGCGGCCAACGTTGACCGGCTCAATCAGGTGCAGGCTACCCTGTTCGGTGTATTCGTAAGCCTTACCCTGCCGGATGGCGGCCATGGCCTCGGCGGGCACGCTGTCATCCTTTTTGCCCACGCGGGCCTGGTCGGCGCTGCCCAGCACCATGCCGCTGTTGGAGTAGATCGTCATGAAGCCGTCGCCGTATGGCTTGACCTGGGCGGCGAGCGCTTGCAGCTTGCCCAGCCCCATGTCGATGCCGGTGACACCCAGGAACTGGCCATCGCGTACGATGGGGTAGGACAGGGTGGCCATCAGCACCTTGATATCACGGTCTTCGTAGGGCTCGGTCATCACCGGCTGTTTGCTGCTTTTGGGGCTGGCGTAGTATTCGTCGCTATCGACGTCTTCTGCGCCCCAGACAGCGTCTTCCTTGCCATCTTTGCGAAACCAGTACACGCCGGCGCGGCCTTGGGCGTCGTTTTCCGGCTTGCCCGCCATCTCGCTGTCGCGCCCGTCCAGGGCGTTGGGCTCCCACAGGGTAAAAATCCCCACTGCGTCCGGGTGCTGTGTCAGCAGGGCGCGTGTTTGCTGGCTGGCGAGGCTGCGCATGTCGGGGGTGGCGCTACCGGGTAGGGCTTGCATGCTGGTGGCCAGCGCCTCTACCGCGATATAACCGCGTTCCAGCAGGATGCGCAGTTTGTCGGCCTCGCCTTGGGCCTGTGTACGGGCGTGTGCCAGTACGCTGTTTTCGGCGTGCTTCAGGGTAAGCCAGCTGTTCAAACCGATAATGGTGGCAAAGCCCACCATGACCAGCAGCCCGGCACCGAGCAGTAATTTGGTTTTGATGCTGAGGCGCATGTTTCATCCTCGTTTAAGATATTCAACATTATTCAGGCTTTTTACTGCTTTGAGCAATGAAATCAGCACCGTCATGGCCACCTGCCTGGCTGATTGTGGCTATCTTAAACTTTAGACTTTTGTGCGCAGCTTGCCTGCCCGGCCAGGATAAAAAACAAAAAAGCCCCTGACGGGGCTTTTTTGCGGAGCAAGCAATGCTTAGCTGTTGCTGCGGGTAATGTTGGCACCCACGGCGTTGAGCTTGTCCTCGATGTGCTCGTAGCCACGATCCAGGTGGTAGATGCGGTCCACTACGGTTTCGCCTTCGGCAACCAGGCCGGCAATCACCAGGCTGGCAGAGGCGCGCAGGTCGGTAGCCATGACGGTGGCTCCGGACAGCTTTTCCACGCCTTTGACGATGGCGGTATTGCCTTCCACTTCGATATTTGCACCCATGCGGTTCAGCTCCGGCACGTGCATGAAGCGGTTTTCGAAGATGGTTTCCGTCATCACGGCAGTGCCTTCCGCGATAGTGTTCAGCGTCATCATCTGCGCTTGCATATCGGTGGGGAAGGCAGGGTGCGGCAGGGTGCGTACGTTCACTGCTTTGGGGCGACGCTTCATGTCCAGCGAGATCCAGTCGTCACCGCATTCGATGATGGCGCCGGTTTCGGCCAGCTTGTCCAGAATCACGTCCATGGCGCGCGGCGCGGCGTTGCGCAGCACCACATGGCCCTGGGTCATGGCCCCGGCTACCAGGAAGGTGCCGGCTTCGATACGGTCCGGCATGATGGCGTGTTGTGCGCCGTGCAGGCGTTCTACGCCTTCGATCACCAGGCGGTCGGTGCCGATGCCCTGGATCTTGGCGCCCATGGACACCAGGCAGTTGGCCAAGTCGACGACTTCCGGTTCGCGCGCGGCGTTTTCCAGAATGGTGACGCCTTCGGCCAGCGTGGCGGCCATCATCAGGTTTTCGGTACCGCCAACGGTGACCATGTCCATCATGATATGCGCGCCGCGCAGGCGCTTGGCGCGGGCTTTCACGTAGCCGTGCTCGATGGAGATTTCTGCCCCCATGGCGACCATGCCCTTGATGTGCTGGTCTACCGGGCGGCTACCGATGGCGCAGCCGCCTGGCAGCGACACGGTGGCCTCGCCGTAGCGGGCCAGCATGGGGCCCAGCACCAGGATGGAGGCGCGCATGGTTTTGACCAGCTCGTACGGGGCCACCAGCGTATCCAGCTGCGACGCGGTAATTTCGACTTCGTGCACGTTGTCGGTCATCACGCGCACGCCCATGCCTTGCAGCAGTTTTTGCGTGGTAGACACATCGCGCAGCATCGGCACGTTGCTGAGTTTCAGCGTGTCGGCGGTCAGCAGGCCTGCACACAGGATGGGCAGGGCGGCGTTTTTGGCGCCGGATACGCGGATTTCACCATTGAGCGGGCCGTTGCCGCCTTGAATGACCAATTTTTCCATTATGTTTTTTTTAGCCTTGTTGCTGCGCCCATTCTTCCGGGCTGAGTGTCTTCATCGACAGCGCGTGGATTTCGGCACGCATGCGGTCACCCAATGCGTTGTAGACCAGCTGGTGACGCTGTACACGGTTGCGGCCGGAAAACTCGGGGCTGACGATGACTGCTTCAAAGTGGGTACCATCGTCACCCAGTACCTGGATATGCTCACAGGCGAGGGTGGAGGTGATGACGTTCTGGATATAGTCTGCACTAACCATGGTAAATCCTGTAGGAAAGCTGTCAAAAAACGGTGCGGGCTTACTGGCGTAATTTGTAGCCGCTACCGATCAAATACAAGGACCAGCTTGCCAGTGCGGCAAAACTGCCCCCCACTACAGCCAGCGACAACCAGGGGGAGACATCACCCTGGCCAAAGAAGCCGTAGCGGAAGCCGTCAATCATGTAGAACACCGGGTTCAGGTGCGACACGGTTTTCCACAGGGGTGGCAGGCTGTTGATGGAGTAAAACACCCCCGACAGGAAAGTCAGCGGCATGATGATAAAGTTCTGGAATGCGGCCAACTGGTCGAATTTATCGGCCCAGATACCTGCCACAATGCCCAGTGTACCCAGTACGCCACAGCCTAAGGCGGCAAAGGCCAGAATCCACAGCGGGTGGCTAGGCAGTGGCAGGCCAAACCAGGCCGTTACCGCCAGTACGCCAGCGCCCACTACCAGGCCGCGCACGATGGCGGCCAGCAGGTAGGCACCAAAAAATTCCAGCGCCGTCAGCGGTGGCAGCAGCAGGAACACGATATTGCCGGTGATCTTGCTCTGTATCAGGCTGGACGAGCTGTTGGCAAAGGCATTCTGTGCCATCGACATCATCACTAGGCCCGGTATCAGAAAAGCGGTATAGCTCACGCCCGGGTAGGCTTCAACGTGCTGCGACAGCACATGCGAGAAAATCAGCTGGTAGAGCAGGGCGGTCAGTACCGGCGCCATCACGGTCTGGAAGGCCACTTTCCAGAAGCGCAGGATTTCTTTTTTGAACAGCGTCATGAAGCCGTGCATCACACGCGCCCCCCATGCATCATTTTCACAAAAACCTGTTCCAGGTCGGTTTCGTGGATGGACAGCTCGCGCACCTCCACTGCGGCCAACCTCAGCTCGCGCAGTACGTCTTCCAGGCGGGCAATATCGGCCAGCTGCAGAATGTGGCGGCCATCCGCCTCGCGCACTTTCAGCGGCTGCAGGCTGGCGGGCAGCGCTGCGGCCAGCTTCAGCGAGATTTCGCGGGTGGCGCTGTGCGCCAGCAGCTTGTCTTTGTTTTCCAGCGCCAGCAGCTTGCCTTTTTTCAGCATGGCAATGCGGCTGCACAGGGTTTCGGCTTCTTCCAGATAGTGGGTGGTCAGCACGATGGTGTGGCCGGCCTGGTTCAGCTCCTGCACAAAGGCCCACAGGCTCTGGCGCAGTTCTACGTCTACCCCGGCGGTAGGCTCGTCCAGCACGATCACCGGCGGGCGGTGCACCAGCGCCTGCGCCACCATCACGCGGCGTTTCATGCCACCGGACAGTGCGCGCATATTGGTGCCGGCTTTGTCAGTGAGGCCCAGCTTGTGCAGCAGCTCGTCGATCCAGGCGTCGTTGTGGCGGATGCCGAAATAGCCGGACTGGAAAGTCAGCGCTTCGCGCACGGTGAAGAAGGGGTCGAACACCAGTTCTTGCGGTACCACGCCCAGCGTCATGCGCGCCTGGCGGGCGCTGGCTACCGTGTCGTGCCCCATGATGCGGATATGGCCGCTATCCGGGCGCGACAGGCCAGCCATGGCTGAAATCAGGGTGGTTTTGCCGGCGCCGTTGGGGCCGAGCAAGGCAAAGAACTCGCCCTGCGCTACGGTGAAGCTGACGCTATCCAGTGCCTGCAAGCTTCCGAAACGCTTGCTGACAGACTCGATGCTGATCGCGTGGGTCATGGCCAAATGCGGTGTTGTCTGCGGGAAAGCGCGGAGTATACGCCAATCAGGCGGCGGGCGCAGCGCCCTGTAGCCAGCAATCGTCCTGGAAAACCCCGACAAAATAAGGGCTTAACATGGCAGATAGATGGCGATGAATGGTGTCGTTATCGATGGCGATCATCCAGCTATGGCACAGGCCGCCGTACAGCGAGTGCAGGCCGATGGCGGCCAGGGCGGGAACGATCCCCGGACGCAACAGTCCTTGCTGCCCGGCCTCTTCCAGTACCCGCGTCAGCTGGGCTTCTTTTTCCTGCGTCCAGCTAAGCTGTTCCAGCAGCAGCGGTGCCATTTCGCCGACCTGCTCGCAACCTATGTGATGAATGGCGCAGATGCGGCGCATGCGCTGGTCGTGGTACAGCAGGTCGAACATGGCGTGCACGTGCCGCCACAGCCGCGCCGCCGGGTTGTAATGGGTATCCAGCAAGATGCCGTCGATGATTTCCAGCGCCGGCACGATGCGGTCGCATAGCGCATTGAACAGGTCCAGCTTGTTGGCAAAGTGCCAATAGATTGCACCACGCGTCAACCCCGCTGCCGCAGCAATGTCGGTCAGCGAGGTGGCGGCCACGCCTTGCTCCCAGAATACCTTTTCGGCGGTATCCAGTAGCAGCTGGCGGGTTTGTTCGGCTTCTTCGCGGGTTCTTCTGGCCATATCGATAAAAGGGGTATCAAAGCGGGCGTAAGGATAGCGACAAACTGCGGCGTCTGCAGTACTGTTTGTTTACATACATACGTGAATGTATGTATTATCGCACCAAAATCGCCAATGTGCTGCCTGAATGTATGCTGCATTGCCGCAAACGTACCGATACTGTCTGCTGTCATGTCACTTGAATTGTGCAGCCAGCGGCTACACTGAAAACCATCACACACCGTCGGGTGGGCCCTGTTGCCCGCCCGGCTAATTTGCGTTGAATAAGCCTGCATTGTTGTCAGGCAAAACCCTTCTCTTATCAAGGAGCGTTCCGTGATACCCACCAAACTGAACCACGCCGCACTGTTGCCTCTGGCTGTCTTGCTGGCTGCTTGCGGCCAACCTGCTGGCCAGGCGGGCGGCCATGGCGGCCAGATGCCCCCTATGCCGGTGTCGGTAAAAACCATGCAGGCGGCCGATGTGCCGCTGGTAAGCGAGTACGTGGCGCAAACCAGCGGCTCGCGCGAGGTGGAAGTACGCGCCCGCGTGTCCGGCATTCTGCAGAGCCGTGCCTACACCGAAGGCAGCACCGTCAAGGCCGGTGACCTGCTGTTCCAGATTGATGCCGCCCCGTACCAGGCCGCAGTAGACCAGGCGGCGGCCGCGCTGAAGCTGCAGGAAGCCAGCCTGATTCGCGCGCAGCAAGACCATGACCGCGTGATTCCGCTGTTCAAGGAAAACGCTGTCAGCCAGAAAGACCGTGACGACGCCGTAGCCGCACTGGCCAGCGCCAAAGCCTCGGTAGCGGCGGCACGCGCCGGGCTGAAAAGTGCCCAGATCAACCTGGACTACACCCGTGTGACCGCGCCGATCGGCGGCGTAACCAGCGCCGAAGTGCGTTCCGAAGGTAGCCTGGTACAGCCGGGCGAGGGCGGCCTGCTGACGCGTATCTCGCAGCTGGACCCGATTTACGTGAAATTCTCGCTGTCTGACAACGACGTGCTCAAGGCACAGAAGTTGGCCGCAGAGGGCAAGCTGCGCCTGCCGGCAGGTAACCGCTACACCGTCAGCCTGAAGCTGCCGGATGGCGCACAGTACGGCCGTGATGGCGTCATCGACTACGCCGACCGCGTGATCGACCCTGCCACCGGTACCTCGGCCGCGCGCGCCACCTTTGCCAACCCGCAAGGCCAGCTGCGCCCCGGCCAGTTTGTACGCGTCCAGCTGAAGGGCGCGACCCGTCTGGGCGCACTGGTAGTGCCGCAGCAAGCCGTGCTATCCAGCCAGCAGGGCAAGATGGTATGGGTGGTGGGCAAGGACAACACCGCCCAGCCGCGCCCGCTGCAGCTGGGTGAAGCCACGCCAGCCGGCTTTATCGTGGAGGGCGGCCTGAAAGCGGGCGAGCAGGTAATCGTGGATAACCTGATCAAGCTGCGCCCGGGTGCCAAGGTGGTGCCGCAAGCGGCCAAACCTGCTTCTGCGCCGGCTAACGGCTAACCAAGGGGAAGCACACCATGTTTTCAGCCTTTTTCGTACGCCGGCCGATTTTTGCCAGCGTGATCTCCATCGTCATCCTGCTGGCCGGTTTCTTTGGCATGCGGGCGCTGCCGGTGGAGCAATACCCGCAGATCGTGCCGCCGTCGGTAGCGGTGACGGCCAACTACCCGGGTGCCTCTGCCGAAGTCGTTGCCGATACGGTAGCGTCGCCGCTGGAGCAGGCCATTAACGGCGTGGACGACATGCTGTACCTGCAGTCCACCAGCTCCAGTAACGGCCGCCTCACGGTAACGGTTACCTTCAAGATCGGTACCAACCCCGACCAGGCCACCATTAACGTGAACAACCGCGTGCAGTCCGCGCTGTCGTCGCTGCCGGAAGAAGTACGCCGCCAGGGCGTGAACGTGCGCAAGCAGGCCGCGACCTTCCTGCAGGTGATCTCGCTGTATTCGCCGGACAAACGCTTCGACACCCTGTTCATGAGCAACTACGCGCTGCTGAACGTGGTGGACGAGCTCAAGCGTATTCCGGGTGTGGGCCAGGTGACCAACTTTGCCGGCCAGGACTACGCCATGCGTATCTGGCTGCGCCCGGACCGCCTGTCGCAGCTGAACCTCACGCCGGGTGATGTGGCGCGCGCCATTCGCGAACAGAACGCGCAGTTTGCCGCCGGCAAGGTGGGGGGCACCCCGACTGCGGGCACGCAGCCTGACTTTACCTACACCATTACCACCCAGGGCCGTTTCAGCGAGGTGTCCGAGTTCGAGAACATCATCGTGCGTAGCGGCAGTGGCGGGCAGCAGGTACGCCTGAAAGATGTGGCACGGGTAGAGCTGGGGGCGCTGTCGTATGACTTCTCCGGCCTGCACAATGGCCGCCCCACTATTCCTATCGGTATCAACCTGGCACCGGGTGCCAACCAGCTGGACACCGCCAAGGCGGTACAGCAGCGTATGGACGAGTTGGCCGCACGTTTCCCGCAGGGCCTGTCCTACGCCATTCCGTACGACACTACCCGCTTTGTGGAAGTGTCCATCGACGAGGTGATTCACACGCTGGCCGAAGCCATGGTGCTGGTGTTTGCCGTGGTGTACCTGTTCTTGCAGAACTGGCGCGCCACGCTGATCCCGGGCCTGGCGGTACCGGTATCCATTGTGGGTACCTTTGCCGGTATGTATATCTTTGGCTATTCCATCAACACGTTGACGCTGTTCGGCATGGTGCTGGCCATCGGTATCGTGGTGGATGACGCCATCGTGGTGCTGGAAAACGTCGAGCGCATCATGTCGCAAGAGGGCAAGCCGCCGTACGAGGCTACCTTGCAGGCGATGAAGGAAGTGAGCGGCCCGGTGGTTGCCATCGTGCTGGTACTGTGCTCGGTGTTTATCCCGGTGGCCTTCCTGGGCGGTATTGCCGGCCAGATGTACAAGCAGTTCGCCATCACCATTGCCATCTCGGTGACCATCTCCGGCATTGTGGCGCTGACGCTGACCCCGGCACTGTGCGCGCTGATGCTCAAGCCCGAGCACCAGCACAGCAACCGCTTCTTTGACGGCTTCAACCGCTTCTTCGACCGCATGACCGCCAGCTACGGCAACGGCGTGTCCTTCCTGATTCGCCGCAGCCTGCTGGCGCTGGTGATGTTCGGCGTGCTGATTGGCGCCTCGGTATGGCTGTTCAAGCTGATCCCGTCGTCGCTGGCCCCCGAGGAAGACCAGGGCTACATCATTGCGGCCACCATCCTGCCCGACGGCGCGGCCATCAACCGCACCCAGAGCGTGATGAACCGCTTCGACAAGCAGATTGCGGCCAACCCGGCGGTAAAAGACGTGATGAGCTTTGCCGGCTTCGACATCCTGTCCGGTACCAACCGCAGCAACACCGGTGTGACCTTCATTACCCTGAAACCGTGGGACGAGCGCAAAGCGCCCAACCTATCGGCACAGGCGGTGGTCGGCGATGTGTTCCAGAAAGGCATGATGGTGCCGGAAGGCCTGGTGCTGGCATTTAACCCGCCGCCGATTTCCGGCATGTCGTCTACCGGCGGTTTCGAGGCCTATCTGCAAAGCCGTAACGGTGCTACCAGCGCCGAGCTGGCCCAGCAGGCACAAAAGCTGATGATGGCGGCAGCCAAACGCCCCGAGCTGGCTGGCGTGCAAACCACCTTCTCGGCCAACGTGCCGCAGCTGAACGTGCAGCTGGACCGCGACAAGGCCAAATCGCTGGGCGTAGCGGTAGGGGACGTCTTCGACGCCATGAGCAGTACCTTCGGCTCGCTGTACGTGAACGACTTCAGCAAGTTCGGCCGCATCTTTACCGTGCAGCTGCAGTCCGAAGCCGACTTCCGCGATAGCGTGGAAGACCTGCGCAATGTGTTCGTGCGTGGCCAGAACGGCCAGATGATCCCGCTGACCAGCCTGGTCACCATCGAGCAGCGTACCGGCCCCGAAGTGGTAGACCGTTACAACGCCTTCCCGGCAGCCAAGTTCGTGGGCGGCCCGGCACCGGGTTATAGCTCGGGCGAGTCGCTGGCGGCCATGGAGCAGTTGGCCAAGGAAGTGCTGCCGGACGGCTATACCCTGGCGTGGACCGGCTCGGCCTTCCAGGAAAAATCCACCGGTGGTTCGTCGTCCATGGTGTTTGTGGTGGCGCTGCTGATGGTGTTCCTGATCCTGTCGGCGCAGTACGAACGCTGGACGCTGCCGTTTGCCGTGCTCACCGCGGTGCCGTTTGCCGTGTTTGGCGCGCTGCTGGCCACCTGGATGCGCGGCCTGGCTAACGACGTGTACTTCCAGGTAGCGCTGGTCACGCTGATCGGTCTGGCGGCCAAGAATGCCATCCTGATCGTGGAGTTCGCCGTCATCAAGATGGAAGAGGGCATGAGCCTGGCCGACGCCGCCATCGACGCCGCCAAGCTGCGCTTCCGCCCCATCGTGATGACCTCGCTGGCCTTTATTCTGGGTTGCGTACCGCTGGCTATTTCTAGCGGTGCCGGCTCGGCCAGCCGTCACGCCATCGGTACCGGCGTGATTGGCGGCATGTTGGCCGCAACCTTTATTGCGGCGCTGTTCATCCCGCTGTTCTTCAAGCTGATCATGCAGATGTCGCAGGGCAAGGCCGCCAAACAAGGAGAAAAACATGAAGTTTAAGCAAGCCCTGATGCCGCTGCTGGTTGCCGCCGCGCTGTCGGCTTGCGCCGCAGTCGGCCCGGATTACCAGCGCCCCAGCCTGCCACTGCCGCAGGGTAGCCAGCAGGTGCAGGTAGACGCGCACTGGTGGCGCCAGTTTGGCGATGCCACGCTGAACCGCCTGATTGCCGATGCCCAGCAATACAACCGTGATCTGCAGCAAACGGCCGCGCGCGTGGAAGAGGCCGCGGCTGCGGCCGGCGCCGCCCGTGCCAGCCAGCTGCCGCAGGTCAATGCCAGCCTGGGCGGTGCCCGCGCGCAAACCTCGCGCTACAGCAGTGGTGCCGGTGCCATTGGCGAAAGCTACAACGGTGGCCTGTCCGCCAGCTGGGAGTTCGACCTGTGGGGCAAGGAAGCGCGCAAGCGCGAGGCGGCCAACGCCGACCTGGCGCAAAGCCAGCGCCTGCTGGACGGCGCGCGCCAGTCGCTGAGCGCCCAGGTGGCCGCCACCTACTTCCAGCTGCTGAGCTACGATGCACAGCTGGCCGCCGTGCAAGCCACGCTCCGCGGCCGCGAGGAAAGCCTGGCGCTGCGCAAGAAGCGCTTTAACGGCGGCATGACCTCCGAGCTGGAGCTGAAACAGGCCGAAGCCGAGGCTGCCTCTGCCCGTGCTGCGGTACCGCGCCTGCAACAGGCAGTGCGGCAAACCGAGCACGCGCTGGCGGTACTCACCGGGGTGAACCCGCGCGAGCTGATTACCCCGCTGGCGCGCGGCAAGGCGCTGGATGGCTTGACGGTGCCGCTGGACGTACCGTCGGATCTGCCGTCCGACCTGCTGCTGCGCCGCCCGGATATCGCGGCGGCAGAGGCGCAGCTGGTAGCCGCCAATGCCCGTATCGGCGTAGCGCGCGCGGCTTACTTCCCCAGCATCGGCCTGTCGGCTGGCCTGGGTAGTGCCAGTCTCGAGCTGTCCAAGCTGTTTACCGGCCCGGCACAAACCTGGAACTTTGCGGCCAACCTGGCGGCGCCCATTTTCAATAATGGCCAGATTGCCGCCGGGGTAGACGCGGCCAACGCCCGCCAGAAGCAGGCGCTAGCCGCCTACGAAAAGGCCGTGCAGGCAGCGTTTGCCGATACGCTGGATGCGCTGTCTGCGGTGGGCACCTCGCGTGAAACCGAAGCCGCGCAAAGCCAGCAGCTGGCCGCCATGCGCGAAGCACTGCGCCTGGCGCGCCTGCGTTACGACGCGGGCTATAGCAGCTATCTGGAAGTACTGGATGCCGAGCGCAGCGTGTTCCAGCTGGAGCAAGCCCAGTCTGATGCGCGTCTGGCCCGCCTGCGTGCCGTGGTGAACCTGTATAGCGCACTGGGTGGTGGCTGGCAGCCCGGCTAAGCCGCGTTCTGCCCGCTGTTACCGCCCGTCAGGTCAGGTGCCTGGCGGGCGTTTTTTCTGCACACTCCCTGTTTACCCAGCCACGGGCAGGCTGCAGTTTTTGGCAGCGCCCAGGAGGAAGGCATGAGCCTGTTTGGCTTTCTGAAACAGTTTATCCGCCAGCATTGGGCACGCTATCTGGCGGCTGCGGCCATGCTGGCCTGTGTGGCGGTGCTCACCGTGAGCATCCCGCGCCAGGTTGGCCGCATTATCGATGGCCTGGTGGCCGGCAGCCTGGGCGGTAGCACGCTTTACTGGCAATTGGCCGGCCTGCTGGCCATGGGCCTGGCGATTTACTTTTTGCGCGTGGGTTGGCGTTTGCAGCTGTTTGCCGCCAGCTACCAGCTGGGCGTGGATCTGCGCGTAGCGCTGTACCACAAGCTGGCCGCACAGGGGCCGGGCTTTTACCAGCACCAGCGTACCGGCGACCTGATGGCGCGTGCCACCAACGATATCGACGCGGTGGAGATGGCCGCCGGCGAGGCCATGCTGGCCGGCTTTGACGGTGCGCTCACGCTCACCCTGGTGCTGGGCATGATGACGCTGGGTGTAGACTGGCGGCTGGCCGCTGTCGCGCTGCTACCGTTTCCGCTGATGGCGTTTGGTTTCTGGCGTATTTCACGCCATGTGCACCAGGCGTCTACCGATTCGCTGCAGCGCTTTTCGGCGCTGAACGACCACGTGCAGGAAACCCTTAGCGGCGTGCGTACCCTGCGTGCGCTGGGGCTGGAAGCACGCAACCGCCGCACCATGGCGCAGCTGGCGGCCAACGCCGCCGACGCCAGCCTGACCGCCCAGCGCTGGGAGGCCGCTTTCGAACCCACGGTGGGCATGACGCTGACCGCCGCCAGCGTGCTGACGCTGTCGCTGGGAGGCTATCTGGTATGGCACGGTAGCCTGAGCATTGGCCAGCTCACCAGTTTTTCCATGTATCTGGGCCAGCTGATCTGGCCGATGTTCGCTGCCGGCTGGGTGCTGGCGCTGCTGGAGCGCGGCAAGGCGGCCTGGGCGCGGCTGGATCCCATCCTGTCGGCACCGCTTACGGTAGACGACCATGGCAGCCAAGGAGCCATCCCCAGCGGCACCCTGCAGCTGGACGAGGTGGGCTTTAGCTACCCGCAGCAAGTGCAAGCGGCGCTGGACGGGGTGAGCCTGAGCCTGCCTGCCGGCGGTGTGCTGGCGCTGGTCGGGCCTACCGGCAGCGGTAAATCCACGCTGCTGAAGCTGTTGCTGCGCCAGTACCACCCCAAGGTTGGCCGCATTCTGTGGCAGGGGCAGGCGCTGGACGATTACACCCTTAACGCGTTGCGCCGTGCCATCAGCTGGGTGCCGCAGGAGGCGTTCCTGTTCTCGGCCAGCGTGGCCGACAATATCGCGCTGGTGAAGCCCGACGCCAGCCGCGCGGATATCGAGCGCGTGGCGCAGCTGGCCGCCGTGCACGACGACATCCTGCGCCTGCCGCAGGGCTACGACACGCCGGTAGGGGAGAAGGGCGTTAGCCTGTCTGGCGGCCAGCGCCAGCGGGTAGCCATCGCCCGCGCGCTGTTGTCCGATGCCCCGCTGCTGATACTGGACGACGCGCTGTCGGCGGTGGATACGCAAACCGAAACCGCCATCCTGCAACACCTGCGCGCGGCGCGGCAGGGGCGTACGCTGCTGATCGTGAGCCACCGCCTGTCTGCGGTAGTGGATGCCGACGAGATCCTGGTGCTGAAGCACGGGCGCGTTAGCGAACGCGGGCACCATACCGACCTTTTAGCCCTGGATGGCTGGTATGCCAGCCAGTGGCGCTATCAGCAACTGGAGGCCAGCCTGGATGAGTGCTGAGCGACAACAAGCCATGGCGCTATTGCGCCATGCCGCCGCGCCCGAACGCCACCATGTGTGGCTGGGCTTTTTCTGCCTGCTGCTGGCCGCCTTGCTCGAGGCGTGCGGGCCGCTGCTGGGCAAATACTTTATCGATAACTATCTGCTGCCACGGCATTGGGTGGCGCTGGATGTGGCCCTGCTGCTGGGCGGTATTTTGCTCAGCGGCCTGGTGGCCACCTTGCTGCGTTACCTGCAGCTGTTGCGCCTGGCGGGTGTGGCCATGCGTTCGGTGCGCCGCCTGCGCGAGGAGGTATACGGCCATGTGCTGGCGCTGCCGATGGCGTTTTTCGACAAGGCCATTACCGGCCAGCTGGTCAGCCGCGTTACCAACGATACCGAGGCGGTAAAGCAGCTGTACGTGCAGGTGCTGTTCGTGATGCTGGACAGCGTAATCGTGGTGTGCGGCGCCTTGGCCGCCATGGCGTGGCTGAACTGGCGCCTGGCGCTGGTGGTGATGCTGCTGCTGCCGGCGGTGTTTCTGATCGTGTGGCTGTACCAGCGCTGGAGCGCACCATCGGTGACGAAAGCGCGCCAGCTGCGCAGCGATATCAACGCCCAGGTGGCCGAATCCATTGCCGGCATGAGCGTGTTGCAGGCCAGCGGGGCAGAGCAGCGTTTTGCCCGGCGGTTTGCCCAAACCAACCAGCAGTTATACGGCGCACGCATGGCCGAGCTGCGCGCCAACGCCTGGCTGCTGCGCCCGGCGCTGGATTTGCTGAACGTGCTGCTGCTGGCCACGGTGATCTGGGTATTTGGCAGCCATCGCGTAAGCGGGCTGGAGGTGGGCGTGCTGTATGCCTTTGTCAGCTACATCGCGCGCGTGGTGGAGCCGCTGATCCAGATCACCATGCAGTTTTCCCAGCTGCAGCAGGCGGTGGTGGCGGCGTCACGCGTGAATGGTTTGCTGCGCGAAGGGTTGGCCGCAAGCGGTGGCGAGGGCAGCAGTATTACGGCGGGCGAGGTGAGCTTCCGCAGCGTGCGCTTTGGCTACGATGCCGCCCACCCGGTGCTGCACGATGTGTCCCTGCACATCCCCGCGGGGGCGTTTTACGGCATTGTCGGCCACACCGGCAGCGGCAAGTCCACGCTGCTGTCGCTCTTGCTGCGCTTTTATGCGCCGCAGGCGGGTGATGTCTGCATCGATGGCCGCCCGCTTGCCACGATTAGCGACCTGGCTTTCCGTGCCGGTGTAGGGCTGGTGCCGCAAGACCCCTTCCTGCTGGCGGCCAGTGCGCGCGACAACATCGACATGGGTCGTGGCCTGAGCCAGGCGGCGATCGAGGCTGCGGCCCAGGCGGCCGGCGTACACGAGCTGATCATGGCGCTGGAGCACGGCTACGACACCGATATGGGCGAAGGTGGTACCCGGCTATCGGTAGGGCAAAAGCAGCTGATTGCCATTGCCCGTGCTTTGGCGGGCCAGCCACGCATCTTGTTGCTGGACGAGGCCACATCGCATATCGATAGCGAAACCGAGCAGCTGGTGCAGCAGGCGCTGGCGCGTCTGCACGGCAAGGTCACGCTGATTTCCATTGCCCATCGCCTGTCTACCATTCGCGACGCGGACCAGATTGTGGTGCTGAACCACGGAGCCATCGCCGAGCAGGGGAACCACGACGCTTTGATGGCGATAGAGAGCGGCATCTACCAGCGCCTGTACCTGCTGCAGCAGCTGGAAAGTGTGGTGGAGCAGGGCTAGACCTGCCTGACGGGGTAAAGGTTGGCCGCATGGCCGCCAGCATGCAAAACGGCTACCCGAGGGTAGCCGTTTGTTTTGGTCAGGGCACTGGCCTATGGGGCTGGGGCCGCTGCTACAGGGGCAGAGGCATCCGCCTGTGGCGCAGCAGCGGCAGGCGCGGAAGCCGGTGTGTCTTCCGGTACCAGGTCGTCGATATTGTCGTCGTCGGGGTTCTGCTGGCTGGCCGGCGGGGTGAAGCCTATCTTGGCATTGCGGTATTGCAGGTAGCCGTCGCGCATATAGCTGTAGCGGTCCAGCGCGGCTTCGCTAAAGGTCTCGTCCAGACCCAGCAGCTTTTCGCGGCTGGCTACGCCGTACAGGATGGTGGCGGCCGCGGCATCGCGGTTTTCCTGGAATACCCAGCTACCGCTACTGTAGCCGAACGACAGCCCCATGCCGGTACCATCGCGAATGGTGCTTGGCCCCAGCAGCGGCAATACCAGATAGCTGCTCTGCTGCCAGCCGTAGTGGGCAAAGGTATCGCCCAGGGTGGCTTTGTAGCTGGGCAGACCCATCGGAGTAGCCAGGTCGATCAGCCCGAACAGGCCGAAGGTACTGTTGATCGACACGCGCAGTACGTCGGTGGCGGTTTTCTTGCCTTCCAGTTGCAGTACATGGTTCGCCAGGCTATAGACATCGCGCAGGTTGTCGAACACATTGCCCACGGCGGTGCGTACCGGCTGCGGGGTAATGTAGCGGTAACCTTCCGACACCGGTTTCAGTACGTATTGGTCAGCTTTTTCGTTAAAGCCGAACACCGCACGGTTCATCGGTTCCAGCGGGTCTTGCGGGTGGCCGCCGGGGCTGGCGCAGGCGGCCAGCGCGCAGCAGGCCACCAGAATCAGCGGCTGTTTCATGGCGTTTCGCTCCGGTTCAGGCCCAGTAGCGGTGCCAGCTCGTACAGCTGGGCCAGCACATGGATGCTATCGGGTACGTTACGCAGGTGTAGTTGGCCGCCATGCGCCTGCTGTTGGCGCACGGCGTCCATCAGCAGGGCGATGGCGGCAGAGTCGACCTTGCCCAGTGCCGCCAGGTCCAGCGTGATGTCTCCGCCTTGCAAGGCGCCTGCCAGCTCGGCCTGGATGGCTGCAGCGCTGTCCATGCCCACGTCACCTTGCAGGGCAAGCTGGGCGGGGGCGGTACGGGTGAGGGTCATGCCGGTTTGCCTGGCTGGTTTTTGTCTTTCAGCAGCTTGATCAGGCCATCCACGCCGTTTTTGCGGATTTCTTCACCAAACTGGTTGCGGTAGATGGTAACCAGGCTGGCACCTTCTACGCTGACATTAAAAATCTTCCAGCCCTGTGCGCCTTTGTACAGGGTGTAGTCCACCATCACGTTTTTCTTGTCGCCATTGCCCGGCAGGGTGACTTCGGATTTCACCACGGCTTCACGGCCGTTGTTGTTGATCTGCGCGTTAGGCTTTACGTCGATTTGCGCGCTTTTGAAACGGGTCATGGTGGACGAGTAGGTGCGTACCAGCAGGGTCTGGAACTGTTCGGCCAGCTGGGTTTGCTGTGCCGGGGTCGCGGCGCGCCAGTCTTTACCCACCGCCAGCGCGGTCATGCGGGTAAAGTCGAACAGCGGGACAACCATGTCTTCTACCTGTTTGCGAACCTGGGCGGTGTTCTTGCCGTTTTCTTTTTTCAGCAGGTCCAAGGCGTTTTGCGAAGTGGTGCTGATCACGTCTACCGGGCTATCGCCGGCTGCCAGGGCCGGGGTAGCCAGGCCAAGCATGAGCAGCAGGGTGGTGAACAGTTTTTTCATGATGTGCGTCT
Organism: Vogesella sp. XCS3; assembly: GCF_020616155.1. Classification (NCBI taxonomy): domain Bacteria; kingdom Pseudomonadati; phylum Pseudomonadota; class Betaproteobacteria; order Neisseriales; family Chromobacteriaceae; genus Vogesella; species Vogesella sp. XCS3. The sequence goes on from NZ_CP085530.1 coordinate 3,463,099, forward strand.
TTCTCTGGAGAGGTCAGGTTTATTCTGTTTTGGCCGGGGCGTCTTGTGTGCCCTTTTCGGCAAAGCTGGTCATGAACTTGCCGATCAGCTGTTCCAGCACCAGGGCGGAGGAGGTCAGGCTGATACGGTCGCCGCTGGCCAGGTTGTCCGGGTCACCACCTTGTACCAGGCCGATGTATTGCTCGCCCAGCAGGCCGGCGGTAAGGATCTCGGCGCTGGTGTCGCGGCTGAACTGGTATTGTTTGTCCAGCGTCAGCGTGGCGCGGGCCACGTAGCGCTTGGTATCCAGCTCGATCTTGGTGACGCGGCCAACCACCACGCCGGACGATTTCACCGGTGCTTTTACTTTCAGGCCGCCGATATTGTCGAAGTCGGCTGTCAGCGTGTAGGTTTCACTGCCGCTTTGTGGTGTGAGATTAGCTACCTTCAGCGACAGGAAAGTCATGGCAGCAATACCGATGGCGACAAACAGGCCAACCCATAAATCAATCGTAGAGCGTTTCATTGTGTAGTTCCTAGAACATGAAGGCAGTCAGGACAAAGTCCAGTGCCAGGATGACCAGTGCCGAGGTCACCACGGTGCGGGTTGTGGCAGACGATACGCCTGCAGCTGTCGGGGTGGCGTCGTAGCCTTCGAATACGGCTATCAGGGTAACGGCCATGCCGAAGAACACGCTTTTGGTCAGGCCGTTGATCACGTCGTAGTGCAGGTCAACGTTGTTCTGCATCTGCGACCAGAAAGTACCGGCGTCCAGGCCGATCATTTCCACCCCCACCAGATAGCCGCCAAAGATACCCATGACGTTGAACAGCGCCGCCAGGATAGGCATGGAGATCACACCGGCCCAGAAGCGCGGGGCTACCACGCGGGCGATGGGGTTCACCGCCATCACGCTCATGGCTTCCAGCTGTTCGGTGGCTTTCATCAGGCCGATTTCAGCGGTCATGGCGCTGCCGGAGCGGCTGGCAAACAGCAGCGCGGCCAACACCGGGCCCAGCTCGCGCAGCAACGACAGTGCCACCAGCGCGCCCAGCGCGTCGGCGGAGCCAAAGCGTGCCAGGGTGTTGTAGCCCTGCAGGCCCAGCACCATGCCGACAAACAGGCCGGACACGATGATGATGATCAGCGACAGTACACCGGCGAAATACACTTCGCGGATGGTGAGCTGGAAGCGCAGCAGGCTCTGGCCCGAGTTCAGCAGGATGGCCACAAAAAAGCGGCTGATGAAGCCCAGGCGCCAGATGGCGTTGATGCTGAGCGCGCCCAGGCGGCGGATAGGGGCTAGCAGGGCATTCATGCGGTTTCCCCCTTGATGCCGAAAGCTTGCGCCAGGCTGTCAGTGGCCGGGTAGGCAAAGTGCACCGGGCCATCGGCCTCGCCTTGCACGAACTGCTGTACCCAGGGAGACGCAGAGTGGCGTACTTCGTCCGGTGTGCCTTCAGCGGCAATCTTGCCGCCGGCGACAAAGTACACGTGGTCGACGATTTCCAGCGATTTGTGGACGTCGTGCGTCACCATCACGGCCGAGGTGCCCAGCGCGTCGTTCAGCTTTTTGATCAGCAGCGCAATGGTGCCCAGCGAGATCGGGTCCAGGCCGGTAAACGGCTCGTCGTACAGCATGATCTGCGGGTCGAGTGCGATGGCGCGCGCCAGCGCGATACGGCGGGCCATACCGCCGGACAGCTCGGCCGGCATCAGCGCTTCGGTACCGCGCAAGCCCACGGCGTTCAGCTTCATCAGCACCAGGTCGCGGATCAGGCTTTCCGGCAGGCGGGTGTGTTCGCGGATAGGGAAAGCCACGTTGTCGAATACCGACAGGTCGGTAAACAGGGCGCCAAACTGGAACAGCATGCCCATGCGGCGGCGGTGCTGGTACAGATCGCGGCTGCTCATGCGGCCAACGTCCTGGCCATTGACCAGTACCTGGCCTTTTTGCGCCAGCACCTGGCCGGAGATCAGCCGCAGCAGCGTGGTTTTACCGCTGCCGCTGCCGCCCATGATGGCCACCAGCTTGCCGCGCGCGATGGTGAGCGAAATGTCTTGCAGTATCGGCCGGTCGCCGTAAGCAAAGCTGACATTCTTGAGCTCTATGAAACTGTCGGAAGACACGATCAGGGATTGTCCTGTGAAATCAAGAAGAAACAGGGAGCCGGTTTACCCGACCCCCTGTGAACATTTTATCTGCCTTGTGTGCAGTGCGCCAAATGCCAGTGCGTTTTTTTTGTGTAGAAATTGTTACCGTGCGTGATTATTTATATCAAAAATCACAACAGAAACAAAGCACTACGTATAGGCTTTACACCCCGCGCAACAGTTCGTTGATGCTGGTCTTGCTACGCGTCTGTGCATCGACCTTTTTCACGATCACGGCGCAGTACAGGCTGTGGCTGCCGTCTTTCGATGGCAGGTTGCCGGACACCACTACCGAGCCCGGCGGGATGCGGCCGTAGCTTACTTCGCCGGTTTCGCGGTCGTAAATCTTGGTGGATTGGCCGATGTACACGCCCATGGAGATCACCGAGCCCTCGCCCACGATCACGCCTTCTACCACTTCGGAGCGGGCACCGATGAAGCAGTTGTCTTCGATGATGGTCGGGTTGGCTTGCAGCGGCTCCAGTACGCCGCCGATGCCGACGCCACCGGACAGGTGCACGTTCTTGCCGATCTGGGCGCAGCTACCTACGGTGGCCCAGGTGTCTACCATGGTGCCTTCGTCTACATAGGCGCCAATGTTCACGTAGGACGGCATCAGCACGGTGTTCTTGGCCACGAAGCTGCCTTTACGCGCTACGGCACCCGGTACGGCGCGGAAGCCGGCTTGCTGGAAGCGTTCCTGGTTCCAGTCGGCAAACTTGGTGTCGACTTTGTCGAAATAGCGGCTCACGCCGTCGTCCAGCAGTACGTTGTCGCGGATACGGAACGACAGCAGCACCGCTTTTTTCACCCACTGGTGTACGACCCAGTCGCCGTCGATTTTTTCGGCTACGCGCAGGTGGCCGTTGTCCAGCTCTTCGATCACCTGTTCAACCGCGGCTTTCAGCTCGGGAGACACGGTAGCCGGGGTGATCTCGGCACGGTTTTCAAAAGCCAGTTCGATAATGGGCTGGATCGGGTGCATATGGTTCAGTCCTTGGGCAATGTGGATAGTGGTCATGATCTCGATGTCTGTTATGTACGGCTTTTCACAAAGCGGATAAGGCGCGGCACGGCAGCTTCGCATTCGGCCAGCGGGGCGACCAGCGCCAGGCGGATACGGCCGGCGCCAGGGTTTACGCCGTGGGCGTCGCGGGCCAGGTAGCTACCGGGTAGCACGGTAATGTGTTCTTCGGCAAACAGCGCGCGGGCAAAGGCGGCGTCGTCGCCACCGGGTACTTCGGCCCACAGGTAAAAACCGGCGTCCGGGCGGCTGACGTTCAGTACCTGTGCCAAAGGCGCGGTGACGGCGTCGAACTTGGCAGTATACGCTGCGCGGTTGGCCGCGACATGTTCTTCGTCCTGCCAGGCGGCAATACTGGCCTGCTGGATGGTCTGGCTCATGGCGCTGCCATGGTAGGTGCGGTACAGCAGGAATTTTTCCAGAATGCGCGCATCGCCCGCCACAAAGCCCGAACGCAGGCCTGGCGCGTTGCTGCGCTTGGACAGGCTGGTGAACATCACCAGCCGTTCATAGCTGCGCCCCAGCTGTTGTGCAGCCTGCAATCCACCGAGTGGAGGTGTATCGAAATAGATCTCGCTGTAGCATTCGTCGCTGGCAATGATAAAGCCGTAACGGTCGGACAGCGTGAACAGTGTGTTCCAGTCATCCAGCGACATGACCGCCCCGGTCGGGTTGCCGGGGCTGCACACTACTACCACTTGCGTGCGCTGCCAGATGGCTTCCGGCACGGCCGCCCAGTCCGGCTGGTAGCTGTTGGCGGCCAGGCAGTTTACGTAGTACGGCTCGGCACCGGCCAGCAGGGCGGCGCCTTCGTAGATCTGGTAGAAGGGGTTGGGCGAGATCAGTACCGGCTTGTCGCTGCCACGCGGGTCGATGACGGCTTGTACAAACGAAAACAGCGCCTCGCGGCTGCCGCATACCGGCAGAATCTCGCGCGCCGGGTCGACGGCTATGCCGTAGCGGCGCTGCAGCCAGCTGCTGCACGCGGCACGCAGGGCGTCGCTGCCCAGCGTAGCCGGGTAGGCGGCCAGGCCGTCCAGGTTGGCGATCAGCGCATTTTTTACCACGTCGGGTGTAGGGTGTTTGGGCTCGCCGATGGACAGGTTGATGTGGGCCAGCTCGGCAGGGGGCGTTACGCCGGCCAGCAGGCCGCGCAAGCGCTGAAACGGGTAGGGCTGCAACAGATCGAGGTGGGGGTTCAACGCCGCTTCCTTGCAATGCAACAAAAGGACAATAGTAAGAAAACAATATGGATTTTGTAAAACAAAAGCTGTTGGCCGTGAGCTGCGCGCTGACCACGGCGCTGGTGTGGGGGCTGATGTGGTACCCGTTTCGCGTGCTGCACGAGGCTGGTTTTTCTACGGCGGCGACCTCGCTGACGGTGTATATGGTGTCGGCTTGCCTGGGTGTATTCGTGTTCCGCGAGGTGTTCCGGCGGCAGTTTCGCTTTGATCGCGTGCTGATTCCGCTGACTTTGCTCTATGGCTGGTGCAATTTCAGCTATACCTGGGCAGTGTCGGAAGGCCAGGTCATGCGCGTGCTGCTGCTGTTCTATTTGTCGCCGTTGTGGACGGTGCTGTTTTCGCGCCTGCTGTTGCGCGAGCGCTTAAGCAAGGTTGGCTGGGGCGTGGTGGCGCTGTCGCTGCTGGGCTGCATCACCATTCTGTACCGCCCCGATATGCTGCAGGGCGGCCTGCTGCAAAGCCGTGCCGACTGGCTGGCGCTATCCGGCGGCATCAGCTTTGCGCTGGGGAATGTGTTGTCCAAACGTGCCAGCAGCCTGCCAGTGCCGGTGAAGTCGGCGTCGGTGTGGCTGGGCGTGGCCGGCTGCGGGCTGGTGTCGCTGCTGTGGCGTGGCCAACTGGGCGCCGAGCTGGCGCTGATCGACATCCCCATCTTGCTGATGATTGTGGTGCTGGGGGTGACGCTGTTGTCTACCAGTATTATCTCCATGCACGGGTTGAGCATTCTGCCGGCTACGCAGGTGATGACGCTGATGCTGATGGAGCTGGTGTTCGCGGCGGTATCGGCCTGGCTGCTGGCCGGCGAGCACATGCAGCTGCAGGAGTATATCGGCGGCGCACTGATTGCCAGTGCCAGCCTGCTGTCGGGGCGCATTGTGGCCAAGCCACGGGTAGCGCCGGCTGTGGCCAGTACGTAGCTGGCACGCGTACTTGCTGCCATAATCCGGCCTCTTTTTTCAGGCAGACACCATGACCACTCCCGATCTGACAAGCTTGCGCGCGGCGCTGGCCCCCGCGCTGGCGCGGCAACTATGGCAGCAGCTGCTGGCTGCCGGCAGCGGGCAGACCGTGGCACAGCTGGCTGAGGCGTGCCAAGAAAGCCATGCGGTAGTGGCGGAACAGTTGCAAGCAATGCAGACGGCGGGTTTGCTGCAGCAGGAGGCTGGTGTGTTTGCGGCCAACCCTGCCGCACAGGCTTTGCTGGCCGCTACCGCCCCGCAGCCGGTGCGCGCCGGCCTGCTGATTGGCCGCAAGAATATCGAAGCCGTGGTATCGCGCGACCGCAAACGCCGCAGCTAGGCGTGTTACTGCGCCAGCTGGTACTGGCGGATCAGCGCGGCCAGCTGACCGTTTTTGCGCAAGGTTTGCAGGCCGTCGTTAAAGTCGGCCAGTAGCTGTTCGCCATCGCCTAGCTCGCGGCGCAGGCCGACGTGTAGCGGCATCACTTCCAGTGGCGGGTCTTGCCAGCGGATGGCCTGGCGTTCCTGGGGGCTGAGGTGGCTGCGCAGGTGCTGCGCCAATACCTTGTCGATCAGCACCAGGTCCAGCCGCCCCGCGGCCAACTTGCGCAAATTGGTGAGGTCATCGGCAGCCAGCTCCTGTTTCAGGCCTGCCTGTTCGAATACATCCGGGTTCTTGTAGCCCCGTACCGTGCCGATGACCTGTGTGCGCAACGCGGACAGCGGCAGGGTGGCCAGTGGCTTGTCCACGCGCCCGTAAAACCCCATCACGGTATTCACCAGGGGCAGGCTGTAGTGCAGGTATTCGGCGCGGGCCGGCTCGTACCATACCGCCATGACGCCATCGAACTGCCCGGTTTTTACCTCGGCGATCAGCCTGGCCCATGGCCGGTAATGAAGCTTGAGCGTATGGCCGTGTTTGGCCAGCGCAGCACGGGTAATGGCCGCGACCACGCCGTCGCCGGGCAATTGTGGCGAGAAATAGGGTGGGTAGTCGGTACTGGCCAGGTTGACCACGCGCCCTGCGTGCGCGCTACCGCACAGCAGGGTGGTAAAGAGTGCCAGCCAGGCTGCAAGGTGGCGGCTCATTCGTCCCACGGCCACCAGTCGGGGGCGGGTTGCATGGCACCGGCGGGGTATTGGGCAAACAGGTTGGCCGCCAGCCGGTGCGGGTGTTGTATGCCGTGCTCGTTCAGCCATTCGTCCAGCGCTTCAGTTTGTTCCTCGCGCCCCATCAGCCGGTACAGCAGTGCCCAGTCTTCCGGGCAGCACCACGGCAGGCCGTCGGCCTCGAAGCGGGCACTGGCGTCAAACGGCCAGCGGTAGCTGCCTTTTTCCAGCTTGATGGCCATGTCGGCGATCAGGTCCACGCTCAGGCCATTGCCCATGTCGAAGCGGGCAAAGTGGCGGGTAGCGTATTGCGGGTGCGGCGGCGGAGTAATGTCTTGGCCGCGGGCGGCCAGCACAGCGCGTACTGCGGTAAAGTCGGCCGCGGTGGTGGCGATGTCCAGGTCGCGTGGTTGTTCTACCAGGTCCAGGTGCTGCAGCAGGGTGCTGCCACCAATGGCCCAGCAGTAGCCGGCCAGCTGGGGTGCCAGTTCTCTGGCCAGTGCCAGCGGTGTACTCATGCGTGTTCTTTCGTCAGTAGGCGCTGCAGGCGTGCGTTTAGCGTGTCGTAGCGTATCGATAACGCCACGGCTTTATCGTTTTGCTGCTCGGGGATAAAACCCAATTTTTTATGGAATTGTAACGAAGCTTGGTTAGTTCGATACACATGACTTTGCAAAACACTGTCTGCTGCCCAGCCAGGCAAGGCGGCCAACTGCTGGAACAGTGCGTGCAGCACGCGGCGATGGCGGTGCGCAGGGTGCACATTCAGCATGCCGACAAACCAGTGCGTGGCCGATTGCCGGCGTAGCAGTGCGTAGCCGTGCAGGCTGCCATCGCTGCCGCGTACGAGCAGCAGCTGGCTATCGGCCAGGCTGGCGGCCAACTGCTGGCGGTGTGCGGCCGGGTCGAAGCTGTCGCCGGCGGCCTCGGTGTGCTGCCGCAAGGTGAGCACGTCCAGCGCCAGCAAGTCATCCAGTAGTGCAGGCGTTGTCATCGGGGGTATATCGCGGGGGGGCGTTTGGTCTAGTAGTGCGGCGGGATCTCGTCGCGCAGCGAGCGCTGTTCTTCCGGCTGATTGCCGGCCTGCTGCATGCGGTACAGGTGGCGCAGCTGCTCTTGCAGCAGGTCGATCTGCTGTTGCTGGCGGGCAATGGTGAGGTTGAGCGTGTCCAGCAGGTCGTCCTGCAGGGCGACCTTGATTTCCAGCTCGGTGAGGCGCGATTCCATGGCGTGTTCCATCAATGTTTGACCCGCATTGTAACGCAGCCCCACCGCTTGCCGCTTACAGCACCATCGCCGCTACCCAGCCGGCGGCCAGCAGCGGCAGGTTGTAGTGCAGGAAGGTGGGGATGACGGTATCGCGCATGTGGTCGTGCTGGCCGTCTACATTCAAGCCTGACGTTGGCCCCAGCGTGGAGTCGGACGCCGGCGAGCCGGCATCGCCCAGGGCACCGGCAGTGCCGATCAGCGCTACGGTAGCCAGCGGCGAAAAGCCCAGCTGCAGGCATAGCGGCACGTAGATGGCGGTAAGGATGGGCACGGTGGAAAACGACGAGCCGATGCCCATGGTGACCAGCAAGCCGACCAACAGCATGGCAAACGCCGCCGCACCCCGGCTGTGGCCGAACAGCTCGGCCGATACCTGCACCAGCTCGCCGATCTTGCCGGTGGCTTGCAGTACCTCGGCAAAGCCCTGCGCGGTGATCATGATGAAGCCGATCATGGCCATCATCTTCATGCCGTCGCTGAATACGCTATCGGCGTCGCCCCACTTCACCACGCCGCTGGCGATAAACAGCAGGAAGCCGGCCAGCGCGCCCAGCATCATCGAGTCGCTGTACAGTTGCACGCCAAACGCGGCGGCAATGGCAAACAGCGAGGTCAGCAGCGACTTGCGGCCAACCTTGGCGTGAGTGCGCTCGGTGTTTTCGATTTTGCCCAGGCTGTAGTGGCGCGGTTTGCGGTAGCTGACAAACACCGCCAGCAGCAGGCCGGCCAGCATGCCGGCGGCCGGAATGGCCATGGCGTGCATCACGTTGACATTGGCCACATGCATGCCGGCTTTTTCGATATTGCCCAGCAGAATCTGCTTCAGGAAGATTTCGCCAAAGCCCACCGGAAACAGCATGTACGGCGTGGTAAGGCCAAAGGTAATCACGCAGGCCACCAGCCGGCGGTCCAGCTGCAGGCGCGCCATCACGTACAGCAGCGGCGGCACCAGCAGCGGGATGAAGGCGATGTGGATGGGTACCAGGTTCTGGCTCATCACGCTGACTACCGCCAGTAAAGCGATCATCAGCCATTTCAGCTTTTGCTGGCGCTGGCTGTTTTGCAGCTGTTGCACGGCAGCGTCGGCCAGCGCGTGCGGCAGGCCGGATTTGGCAATGGCCACGGCAAAGGCGCCCAGCAGGGCATAAGACAGCGCCACGGAGGCACCGCCGGTAATGCCCTTGTTGAAGGCGGCCAGGGTTTGCGGCAGGTCCAGCCCGCCCAGCAGGCCGCCGGCCAGCGAGGCGACGATCAGGCTGATGACAACGTGGGTACGCGCCAGCGACAGGGCCAGCATCAGGGTAATAGCGACAGGGATGGCAAGCATTTGTATATACAAAGTTATTGTTTTACAAGGAAAAAAGGCCGCGAGCCTACCCCTTGTTTGCTTGCCTGTCCAGTTGGCCGCACCCGCTGCCGCGCGCCACGCAGAATGCAAAACAGCCTCCGCGAGGGAGGCTGTCTGTACTTGTCATCACCGGTGCTGGTGATAAACACAAAGCTTACAGCGGCAGCACGCGTGCCGTACCGCCGCCGGTGATCACCTTCACGCGCTGGCCTACGCTCAGTACCACGTCGGCTTCCTGCACGATGGACACGGTACGGCCTTTTTCCATTTGTACGGTCAGCTCGTAGGCGTTTTTGGTGTTGTTGCGCTGTACGGCTTCGCTGGCCAGGCCACCTGCCATGGCACCGACAATGGCGCCCGCTACCGAGCCGCTGCCTTTACCGATATTGCTACCAGCCAGGCCACCCAGTGCTGTGCCGCCCAGGGTCAGCAGGTCGTTCTTGTCGCCTTCCATTTTGACGTTCTTGATGTCCAGGATCTTGCCGTATTCCACTTCGTGCATCTGGCGCATCTGGCCTTTGCTGTATACCTGCGCCGAGTCGGAGCTGGTGGCGCAGCCGGTAAGTGCCACCATGGTCAGCATGCCGGCGATCAGGATTTGTCTGGATTTCATGGTGCGTACTCCCTCGATGATTCGTTACTGCCCGTATTTGACCACGTTTGCGGCCAAGCGTTTGCGCAAACAGGGTAACCGTTTGTGACGATTGATGACAGCTCGGCTATGGCCATCAAGACGGCGGTGATAGCTAGCCAGTGCGCTTGTCTGCTTGGGCAGCTTGGGCGCCACAGGACGTAATCGGTTTGAGGCAGGGTGCCATGGCATGCGTGTGACCATTTACAAAAGCAGTCACACGCGCTGTTCTAGCTTTGTGCATCCAGTACCGGTGCGTTGTCTGCCTTACCCAGCATGCCGGACAGCACGTTGGCCATGCCGGTTATGCCGTCGTTGGACAAACCGGCATCTTTCATGACGGCGTCCACGATGGGCTTGGCGATCTGGTACTGCAAGGCCGAGTTCATCACCTGTTCCGGGAAGGTGGCCGCTTGGCCCGTGCCGCCATCGCCGCCACTGCCCGTGGTGCCGGGCAGGCCGTTGGCCTGGAAAATACGGATCGAGTCGATCTTTTCCATCGGCCGTACGGCCTGTTCCAGAATGGCCGGCAGCTGTTGCAGCAGCAAGGTGCGTACTTGCAGGTCGATCTGCGCGGCAGACAGTGTGTTCAGCGCATTGTTGATGGCGCGGCGGCCTTCGGCCTCGGCCAGTGCGGCCGCCTGTTTGGCCTGTGCTTCAATGGTGAGCGCTTCGGCGCGGTCGATGGCGGCTTCTTTTTCGGCGTTGGCCGCCACTTTCACGGCGATGGCGTTTTGTTCGGCGTCCTTGGCCGCTTCGATCAGCTGGATTTCCTTGTCGCGCTCGGCCACTGCCACTTCGCGTGCGGTGTTCACCGCTTCTTCTGCTTTGACGGCTTCTGCGCGTGCCTGGTTGGCCGCAGCGTCTGCTTCAGACTGCTCGCGCGACTTGTTGGCGATGGCAATCTGCATGTCCTGACGTGCCATTTCCACCTGTTTGCGCTGCTCGGCGCGTTTCACTTCGGTTTGACGTTCCAGCTCGATTTCGCGGCTCTGGATCGCCAGATTCTTGTCGATTTCGGCGGCGCGGATTTCGCGCTCGGCCTCGATGCGTTTCTGGCTTACCTGGCGCTCGGCCTCGATCTTGGCCGACTCCGCTTCGCGGTTGCGCTCGGCTTGCTGGGTGGCAATCTGGGCCGTTTGTTCGGCGCGCAAGGTTTCGATTTCGCGCGTCTGCGACAGGCTGGCGAATTCCTGGTCTTTGTCGATAGTCAGCTTCAGGCGGGTGGCTTCCAGGTTTTTGGTACGTACTTGTACCTCGGTATCCTGTTCCACGTCGTTGCGCTGCTTGCGGCGGGCCTCGGTCTGTTCGGTCAGGCGGGTCAGGCCTTCGGCATCAAACGCGTTGTCGGGGTTGAAGAATTGCTTGTCGGTCTGGTCCAGGCTGGTCAGCGACACCGATTCCAGCTCCAGGCCGTTTTTTTCCAGATCTTCGGCTACGGCGTTCTGTACCGCCTGCACGAAGTCACGGCGCATGTCTTGCAGGTCCTGGATCGACATGGTGGCAGCGGTGGCGCGCAGCGAATCCACAAACTTGTCTTCCACCAGCGATTTGAGCTCTTCCGGGCTCATGGTGCGGGCACCCAGCGTTTGCGCTGCGGTACTGATGGCTTCTTCGGTTTGCTTGACGCGCACAAAGAAGGCTGCCGTTACATCGACACGCATGCGGTCTTTGGTAATCAGGCTTTCCTTACCCTGGCGCAGCACTTCCAGCTTCAGCGTGTTCATGTTTACCAGTACACGCTCGTGAAACACCGGTAGCACGATGGCGCCGCCGTCCATGATGACTTTCTGGCCACCAAGGCCGGTGCGCACGAAGGCAATTTCCTTGGTCGCGCGTTTGTATAGCCGGGCAAAGATGACGCCGATGGTCACCAGTACTAGCAAAAGGATGAGGGCGATACTGCCAATGCCGATCAGGTTGTCCATGTAGAGGGTTCCTTAGTGTGATGTTGTATCGGACGGTTGAGTCGGGTGCGGATGGGGAATACCGCGATAAAAGCTGCCGGGCTTGCTGACCAGCAGCACTTCACTACCCTCGGCCAGAGGCTGCTCTTCCAGGTCGGGCTCTACCATCAGGTAGTGGGTGCGCCCATGCTGATCTTTTACCCTCGCTTGCGCTGCCAGCCCGCGCCGCGCGTGGCCGGCGCTGATGATGGCGCTGCGGCCAACAAAGCTCTGGTCGCTCACTGCGCTGCTTTCGTCGCGCGGCAACACGTGCACCAACACGCCGCCCAGGCTGCGCGTGCCCGCCAGGCCGGCGGGGAGGGCGAACAAGCTGGCGATGACGGCTGGCAAGGCGTGGCCGGTCAGCGTCAGCAACAGGTGTTGCAGGGCGAAGCCGAACAAGGCAAAGCCGGTGAGAAACAGCAATAGCAGCACCAGCGAGGGGAGTCGGCCCAGGTGCAGCCAGCCCAGCACGCGGCCCAGCCATTCGGCGTCGTCAAAGTCGGGAAGCCAGGCATCCAGCGCATTGCTGGGGCTGACCGCCAGCAGCAGGCCGATCCCTTCAAGCACGGCGATGCCCAGAATCAGCAGCAGGGCGACCCAGAACGGCCAGGTGGCGGTGGCAGTGAACCAGCTCATGCCTTGCCTGCCTTGATGCTGGCCAGGCGCTGGGCAATCTGCTGTTCGCGCACCAGGTTTTCCAGCGTTTGCAGCTGGTTGCTCTGCTGCAAGCTGGCTTGGGCACTGTTCAGGCTCAGGCCGGTCTGGCGCTGGTAGACGTTTTCAAAGCCACGGGCGACTTGTTCCAGGCGATGGGCGATGCCCGGCTCGGTTGATGCGCTGGCGGGGGCGGTCGCTTGTTTGCGGCTAAGCTGGTAAGCCTGCAAGGTATCGGCCAGCTCGCGCTTCTTGCCCTGCAAGGCGGCAACATAACCTGCCAATGCCTGTTCGCCGGCGTGCAGTTCGGCCAGGCTGGTGTCCATTACCGGTAGCTGTGCTTCGATGTCGATCTGCCGCGCGATGGCGGCCTGGGCCAGGTCGTCGCGCCCTTCTGCCAGGGCATGTTCGATATGCTCGGCCAGTGTCTGGTGCTGCTGGTTCAGCCGCGCGTGTTGCTGGCGTGCCAGGTGCAGGTTGGCCGAGGCTTTGCCCAGCTCGTGGCGGACATCGTCCAGCAGGGTGTCCAGCTCGCGCAGGCTTTGCGCCATCATGGCTTCCGGTTGCTGGTCTTCGAGGTGGTCCAGCAGGGCATTGACGCTACCGGCGATGATGCGGCCAACCCGGGTCTTCAGCGTGTCGCTCATGTCTCACTCCTTGGTGTGGTGTACAACGCGGCCAGGGCCAGGATGCCGCCTATGCCCTGTTGGATTACGCCAGGGTCGTAGCTGGCATGCTGCGGGCCCAGCCCCTGGCGGAGTAGTAGTTCGGCCATGCGCAATGTGTGGCTGACCAGTTTTGCTTCCAGCTCGGTGGCTTGCGCCTGGGTGTGCGGCTGGCTGGCTAACAGCAGCGCCATCAGCTGGGTAGTGTGCTGCAGTAGCAGCGTGAGCGCGTCACTGTGCTGGCCGCTTTGCAGCTCGATGCGGTTCAGCGCCTGGCGTAGTGGGTAAAGCCGCTCGCCTAGCCATACGTGGGCCTGGGCAGGGTCGGCCAGAATGTCTTCTTCTTTTTTGAGCTGACCAAGCAGAATGCGCAGCTTGTCACTGGTGGTGGTAGCACCATCCAGCTGCAATGCGGCCAACCAGGTGTAGAGATCCGCCGGTATACGGGCAGAAAGGGGGGCCATTTGCTGGCTCATGCTGCACCTCCTTGTCATATTGCATTGGAGTATGCATAAGGCGCATTCAAATGTAAACATTGGCCGGGGTAGGGTGCGGCAGGCTGTGGTATCGGTGGTAACAGCAAAACGCCCCGGCGAGCACCGGGGCGGTAGGGGGGGGCTAGGCTAAGTCTTACTCCGCCAGCCTGGCGGCAAAGTCGGCCGGAATAGCCGGGCGGCCACGCTCGTTGATGGCAGTGCCGATGACCAGGCCTTCCAGTACAACCTTATTGTCGGCCAGGCGTATCACTTGCTGGCGGAAGCCGAAGCGCACCTTGGATACGGCTTCGTAAGCCACGGTCACGGCAAAGCGGTCGCCGCTGGTGAGCGAGCCTTTGTAGTCCAGCTCGGCGCGTACTACTACCAGGTTCACCTTGTCGCGCGCCAGCTGGGCGAAGTCGATGCCTTTTTCCAGCAGGAATTCGTGGCGGGCGTGTTCCAGGTAGTTGAAGTAGACACCATTATTGACGATGCCCTGCATATCGCACTCGTAATCGCGAACTTTCATTTCCAGGGTAAAAACAGACATCGGCAGGCTCCATAGGCAAGGGTTGCAGGGCGGCGCGGGCGGTCTGTGCCGCGTGGGCGCCGGACACGGGGAGGGCAGTGTAGCGCACGGCGTACCAGGCCGGGAGGGTTGGCCGCGTCAGCGTTTGCCGGGCAGCCAGCCGCGCTGCTGGCAGGCCTGCAGTAAGCGTTGCATTAGCAGCATGCTGCCAATACTGGCCAGCATGCTGCTGCCGAGCGGCCAGTAATGTTGCGCCAGCGTTGCCAATGCAGTACCGATCAGGATGCTGCTAGCCAGGAAGGGCGGCAAATTGTTGTCGCTTTTGCGCGCGGCAGGGAGCGGGGCAGGATGTACCTCTTCTAGCGGCAGCACGGTAACCGGGCCGGCACGAAAGCTGGCCAGCCACGGTGCCGCGTCCTGCATGTGCTCGCTAGCGTCGTGGGCGGCCAGGTCGGCGGCGCTGGCCCAGCTTTCGGTCAGCACGAAGCGGTCGTCCTGCCCAGGCACGCGGTGCAGCTGGTAGGCGAGGCAGCCTTTTTCGGCGCGTATGCGCGGTGCCAGTGAGGCAAAGGCCTGCACTTGCTCTTCGCCACGGCCGGGCAGGGTGTCGATCAGGATGGCAAGTTTGATGGGCGTAGGCATGGCATCACCGGATATGCTTTTAGAATGATCCGGCATTGTGCCATGGCGCGGGCGATGCATAAAAGCACAGGGGCAAGCCTGCGGCTTGCCCTTGTTTCTGTCGCGGCACGACCAAACCTAGTCGCGGCCAACAAAGTCCTGCGGCCGCAGCGCCTTGATCACGTACAGGTCGAAGCGGGTGGACTTGCCGTCCAGCACTACCGATGGCTTGACGCCCTCGATGGGCACGCCGCGCTGCGGGCGCTTCACCACCACACGGCCGGTGGCGGCATCGATCGCAGCTGCCAACAGCGCGGCGCTGTCCATGTCGTCGCCGATGACGTGCTGGAAAGCCTGCATGCCTTTCTTGGCGGCAGCGCTTTTCTTGTCGGTGTCGGGGAACATCGGGTCGACAAATACCACCTCGGGGCGTTGCGCCCACGGTAATTCGGCCTGCGCGGCCAGCCAGTTGATGGCGTTGGCGTGGATCAGCGTCATGCGCGCGGCGATGTCCATGGTGTCCGGGTGCACGCTGGCGCGCTCCAGTGCGTCGAACAGCAGCGCGGCGGCCACCGGCGAGCGTTCCAGCATGGTGACCTCGCAGCCCAGTGTGGCCAGCACAAAGCTGTCGCCGCCCAGGCCAGCGGTGGCATCCACGATGCGCGGCAGGTCTTTGGCGCCTTTCAGCCCCACTGCCTTGGCCACGGGTTGGCCGCGGCCGCCACCCTGTTCGCGGCGGTGCTTGGCGGCGCCTTCTACAAACTCGGCGTACACCGCACCGTGCTTGCCGGTGGTGACCAGCTCCAGCCGCTGCGGGCCCAGCTCCAGCCAGTAGCCACTGTCCGGGCGCTGTTTGACCAGCGGCAGGGCAAAGCGTGCGGCCAGGCTTTCGGCGGAGTCGCGGCGGGTGCTTTCGGCGCAGTACAGGGGCGTGGCGTGCATGGTTTTTCCTTTTTTGACGCGGCGAAGATACGGTATCGCACCTTGCGCGGCAACTGCTTTGCTTGTCGATAAATGCGCTGGCTAGCATGGTGCCATGTACAAGCTTGCCTTCCTGTGTGCCGGTATCGTGCTGTGCGCGCTACTGCCTGCGCTGCCGCCCTGGTTTTTGTTGCCGGCGCTGTGGCTGATGCTGTGGCCGTTGTGGTGGCGCAGCCGCCGTACCTGGCTATGTGCCTTGCTGTGGTTCAGCCTGGGGCTGAGCTACGCCTGCTGGCGTGCCGAGCTGCGCCTGGCGCAGCGGCTAGACCCGGCGCTGGCGGGCAGTGTGTTGCATGTGCAGGGGGTGGTGCGCGGCCTGGCGGATCCTGGCGAGTTTGGCATGCGATTTCGCTTTGAGGTGCAGCAGGCCGGGGTAGCGTTGCCACCGGTATTGCTGTTGAACGATTACCGCCAGCGGCCGTGGCCGGCCGGTAGCCGCTGGGAACTGTCGGTAAGGTTGCGGCAGCCGCACGGTGCGGCCAACGTGGCGGGTTTTGACGCTGAACGCTGGTACTGGAGCGAGGGGATACTGGCCACCGGCACCGTGGGCAAGGCGCGCTATCTCCGGCCTGCTGCCGGGCGGGATGCACAGGCATGGCTGGACGCGCTGCGCGAACGTATTGCCGTGCGCCTGGCAGGGCAAGGCGAGCCGCGCGATGGCGCCCTGTTGGCCGCGCTGGCGGTGGGGGCGCAGCAGGGCATAGCGCGTGCGCAGTGGGACGTGCTATCGGCTACCGGCTTGACGCATATTGTCAGCGTGTCGGGCTTGCACATTACGCTGGTGGCTTCGCTGGTGGCCGGGGCTGCCAGCTTGCTGCGGCGGCGTTGGCCGCGCGTGCCGGCCATGCTGTCATGGTGGGCGGGGGCTGCGGCCGCCCTGCTGTATGCGCTGCTGGCAGGCTTTTCGGTGCCGACCCAGCGTACGGTATGGATGCTGCTGACCGTGTGCGTGGCGCTGGCACTGCACCGTGGCTTGTCGGCATTGCAGGTATGGCTGGCGGCGCTGGCGGTAGTTTTGCTGCTGGATCCGTTTGCAGTGCTGGCGGCCGGCTTCTGGCTATCGTTTGGCTTGGTGGGGGCGCTGATTGCCGGCGAGGTGGGGCTGCGGCAGCGCCCAGCTGCCTGGCGCTCGGCGCTGTGGGCGCAGTGGCGTGCCACGCTGGCCTCGTTTGTGCCGCTGCTGTGGCTATTTGGCAGCTTCCCCTGGCTGTCGCCGCTAGCAAATGCCCTGGCTATTCCGCTGGTGTCTTTCGTGTTGACCCCGCTGGTATTGTTGGCCGCAGCCTTGCCATTTGACAGCCTGGCCTGGCTGGCCGGCAAAGTCGCGCATGTTTTCTGGTGGGGGGCGGACTGGCTGGCGCAGTGGCCGCCTTACCGCCGGCCGCTACTACCGTGGCAGCTATGGCTAGCCGGCGTGCTGGGTAGTCTGGTATGGCTGCTGCCCCTGGGCCGTGCCTGGCGTAGCTGGGGTGTGTTACTGCTATTGCCCATGCTGCTATACCGAACACCGCGCCCGCCTGCAGGCGAGCTATGGGCCGAGGTAATCGACGTGGGTCAGGGGCTCGCCGTGCTGCTGCATACCGCGCAGCACGATGTGCTGTTTGATACCGGTGCGGGGGTGGCCGGACGTGTGCTACTGCCGGTATTGCGCGCGCGCGGTGTCGTGCGGCTGGATGCCTTGCTGCTGTCGCATCACGATACCGATCATGACGGCGCGGCCAATACCTTGTTGCAACAGCTGCCGGTGCGCCGGTTGCTTCGCGGACAGCCCGCTAGTGCGGCCGGGTGGCGCGGCCAACCTTGCCAGGCCGGGCAAAGCTGGGTGTGGGACGGTATCCGCTTTGATGTGCTGTGGCCTACGCCGGTTAGCCAGGGCGAGGACAATGCCCTGAGCTGTGTACTGCGGGTGGCTACGCCTACGCAGGCGCTGATGCTGACCGGCGACGCTACCTTGGCGGTAGAAAACACCCTGGTGCGGCAGTACGGTAGCGCACTGCGTAGCCAGGTGCTGGTGTTGGGCCATCATGGCAGCCGTACATCCAGCGGTGCCGACTGGCTGGCGGTGCTGCAGCCACAGCACGCTATTGTGAGTGCCGGTTACCAGAACCGTTACCGTCACCCGCACGCCGAGGTGCTGTCCCGCTTGCACACGTCTGGCATAACGGTGTGGCGTACCGACACCCAGGGCGCGGTGCAGCTGAAACTGGGGCCGCAGTTACAGCTGGTCACCGTGCGCCAGGGGTGGCAGCCTTACTGGGCCGCCAGGTAGGTGGTGGCTACCACGGTATTGCCATTGCCCAGGTAGTCCAGCTGGTCGAACGATAGCTTGCGGGCAATCAGAATGCCGCGGCCGTGGCTGGAGAGCAGCGTATCCGGCGCGCTGTCCTGGAAGTTCTGCCAGTCAAAACCCTGGCCTTCGTCGCGGATGGTAAAGCGCAGGGCCTGGCCATCGCGCGCCATATCCACATAGACGCGCCGCTGCCCCATACGCGGGTCGGCCAGGCGCTTTTCCAGCTCGCTTTCCCATTGCTCCAGGCTTTGTAGCCGGGTTTTTTCCTGATAGCTGACTTCCAGATTGCCGTGTTCGATCGCGTTAACAATAAGCTCGAACAGCCCGGTGGCGACTTTTTCCGGATGCGGGCTGGCTTTGGCCAGCAGCGAGGTAACGTGCTGCGCTTCTTGCAGGTTATGAAAGCTGAAACTGGCGCTATTCATATGCCGTAGTGCACCAGCTTGCTGGTTGGCCAGCTCCTTGAAGTGCTGGTGGCGGTCCCAGTGCACGGCGGCGGCGGCCACCACGGCCAGCAGCATGTCGCGCGAGAACGGTTTGGTCAGGTAGTAAAACGCACCGGATGACAGGCCTTCCTGCACGCTGGCGGCGGCACCCACCGCGGTTTGCATGATGGCGGGCACAAAGGCCAGCTTGCTGGAGGATTTCATGCGCCGCAGCAGGTCGAAGCCGCTAATGCCGGGCATCATTTTGTCCAGTAGCACGGCCGAGAACGTTTCGCCTTCTTGCTGCAATATCTGCCAGGCGGCTTCACCGTCTTCGGCTTGTACCGTGTCGTAGCCGGCGTCTTGCAGTAGCTCGGTCATCAGCTCCAGATTGAATGGCTCATCGTCTACCAATAGCAGGCGCTTGCCCATGCTTAGCTCTCCTTGTGCAACACGTGGTGTGTTTGCGGCAGTGTGAAACTGAAAATGGCGCCACCGTCGACGGCATCGCGAACGGATATCACGCCCTGGTGGGCGTTGATGATTTCGCGGCTGATGGCCAGGCCCAAACCTGTTCCGCCAGCACCGGTTTTGGTCAGGCTACTTTGAATGAACTTGTCGAAAATACGCTCTTGTTCGCCCTGGGGTACACCCGGGCCATGGTCGCGTACGCTGACATGGAGCAGGGCAGGTTGGCCGGGCGTCAGGTTAAAGCCGATTTCTACCCGGCTTCCGCTGGGGCTGAACTTGATGGCGTTGGCCAGCAGGTTACGCACGACCTGGCCAATGCGGAACGGGTCCATGTCGGCCATTAGCCGGGCCGGTGCGGGCAGCTGTACCAGCGTAACGTGGCATTTGCCGGCCTGGCCGCGCAGATCTTCTACTGCTTCGCGCACCACTTGTTCCAGGTCGCTGCGCGAAAACTGGTAGTCCATCTTGCCGACTTCCATTTTGGCCAGGTCGAGCAGGTCGTTCAGCAGGGAAAGCAGCCGGCTGCCGCTATTGTGTATGCGCTCGAAACAGTGGGCGATTTTGTTGCCGTCGCCGCCGTGGCTGCGTGCCTCGCCCATCTCGGCAAACCCCAGGATAGCGTGCAGTGGTGTGCGCAGCTCGTGCGACATATTGGCCAGAAACTCGGTTTTGGCGCGGCTGGTTTCTTCGGCCAGGTCGCGGGCCTGGCGCAGCGCTTCTTCGGTATTGCGCTGGGTGGAAATGTCCTGGTAGAGCCAGACCGAGCCCAGGCCCGGGGTGTCCGGTTTGACCGCCCGGCCGTACATGTTTACCCATAGCGAGCTGCCGTCGCCGCGCTGCAGGCGCAGGGTGTTTTGCGTTACCTGGCCCTCGTGCAGCATGGGGTAAATCAGCCTGCCGGTACGCAGAAAGTGCTCGTCACTGTCGTAAATCAGGCGGGTGGAATGGTCTACCGTGGTGCTTTCTTCGCGGGCAAACAGCTCCAGGAAGGCCTTGTTTACTTGTTTGAACTGGCGATCCACGATATAGGCCATGGCCATGGGGCTGGCATCCAGCAAGGCGGTAAGCTGCCGGTTTTGTGTCTCCACTTGCTCTGCCAGCGAATCTTTCAGGCGTATCAGTGCCGCCTCGCGTTCTTTACGGGCGGCAATGTTGCGGCAGACCACCAGATAGAGCGGGGCCGATTGCTGCGGGCGTATCAGGCTCAGGCTAAGCTCGACTTGCAGCATGAAAGACTGGTCGCAAATCAGCATGGCTTCGAATGGCATGCCCAGTAGCGGGGCGGCGTGCTGTTCAAAGCGCAGGCCATTGCGGCAGTGCAGTTCGCTGATCAGCGCACCCGCCGGGAGCTGTAGCAGGCTCTCGCGTGGCTGGCCAATCAGCGCGGCGGCAGCTGGGTTGACGTCCAGTACCTCGCCTTGTTCGGATAGCAGCAACATGCCGTCAGCGGCCCCGTGCAATACGCTGCGGTGACGTTCCTCACTGTCATGCAGTGGCTTTATATGCTGTTGTTGCTGGCTATATTGCTGGCGCAGCGCCTGGTTGCTTTCTTGCAGTAGTGATAGCGCGCTGTTCTGGCGCTGGATTTCGCGCAGGCTGTTCCGGTTATAGTAGTGCCCACCCATGATCAAGATACCCAGCGCCAGCAGCATGCCTAAGGACAGTGGCAAATGCTGGTATTCGGGCTCGTTGCTATCGTTGAGCGGGCTGAACTCGAAGTTCAGGCGTTGGCCGCCGATAATGCGCGTGGCGCTGAGTAAGGGCAGCGCCGACACGGGTTTCCCGGGGTGGCTGTCCACCATCACGACGCCAGGGTTGCTGTTTAGCAGCAGACGCAGCCTTAGCTGCAGGGCTGGCGGTGTGTCTTTGTTTAGTCTGGCCAGCAGTGCATCGCTGTTCAGGCCAAACATCACCATGATCGCTTGCGATTTGGCTTTGGGGCTGAAGAAAATGGCCATGCGTTGCAGGTTGCCTGCACGAATGCGCGCGATCACGGGCTGCCCGCTGGCACTGGCTTGTACCAGCGTACTGTAGACGGCTGGTTCTGCACCTAGATCCAGGCGGGAAGGCAGTGCCTTGCCGTCTTCCGGGTGCTGCAAGGTGGTGACAAAGTACATGGCCCGCGTACTGGCATTGCCGAGCTGGCCCCCCTGAAACTCTCTGATGCTCAGGCTTTGCTGTTCTTCCATAGCCTGGCGCTGCACTGGGGAGATGCGATCGATCAGCGCGACAAAGTCAAATGCATCGCTGGAGCCCAGGACATACGGCGCGTAGTGCTCAAAACTGCCATGCGCACTACGGTTATTTGTGCTGACAAGCAGCTCGGTAGCGGTTTGCCCTGCCTGGCTGAGTTGCTGTATCCGTTGCGTCAGGTGCTCCAGCTGCAGGGTAGCCTGCGCCAGTTGCTGTTTGCGGTAAGTATTCTGGTTCTCGTGTTCTTGCAGCACCATGGCCAGTAGCCAGATACCTAGCGCCAGCAAAATGCTGCCTAGCCAGGTGAGCCGGGTGGTCTGGTCGGGTTTCATGGGGCAGCCAGCCAGCGAAGCAGATCAGCCTGTTGCCAGGTTCTGATACAGCTGGGTGAACTCCTGTGCCAGCTTGTGCTTGGGGTCCAGGTAGACCATGGGCAGGCTGCGCTCGTGTGATTCGCGGATTTTTACCGATGCGGATAGCGGTGGCGATAGTACCGGGTGGCCTTCGTCACGCAAGGCTTGCACCATGCGCGCAGGCAGGCTGGCGCGTGGCTGGTACTGGTTCACGATGATGCCTTCTATCTGCAGTTCCGGGTTGTGGTCGGCGCGGATCTCGGCCGCGCTATCCAGCAAGCCGAGCAGGGCGTGGCGCGAGAAGGTATCGCAGTCAAAAGGAATCAGGCAGCGTTGTGCGGCAATCAGCGCCGAGCGGGTATAAAAATTCAGCGCGGGGGGCGTGTCTATCCAGATTTCGTCGTAGCTGGTGTCCAGTTGCAGTAGTACTTCGCGCAGTTTGAACATCTTGTAGCGCGCTTCCAGCTTTACCATCAGCTCGCTCAGCTCCGGGTGGGATGCCAGCAGATCCAGACCCGTATGCGCTGTGGGCACGATAAATTCTGCCGGGGCTTTTTCAAACATGCTGATGGTCAGCATCTGGTTGAAAAAGCCTGCTGCATTGTTGGCAGGCGGCGTATGGCGGCCGGTCAGGTAGTGGCTGGCGTTACCCTGCGGGTCCAGATCAATGAGTAAAACGCGCTTGCCAGCCTGGGCGGCTGCGGCAGCCAGGTTTACGGTAATGGTGGATTTGCCCACCCCGCCTTTCTGATTGAATACCACACGACGCATGATCACCCTTTACATTGTCAACGGTTAGCGCCTGGCACATGGTTGGCCGCAAGTTTGTCTGCTAGCCGGGCCGGCCTGGCGTATTACGCTTGCTGTTTGCACACATAGTCCACTTGCTGGAAGCCAGCCGACTGGCGCACTACCGGCATGGCGCGAATTTCGCTGTCATTATAGGTGCGGTTAATGATTTCCCGGCCATTATCATCCAGCAGAATCATGCGGGTCAGGCGGAATGTGGCAGCCGCGCAGTCCACTTCCCAGTAATTGATGGATTGTTTATGGCGCGGGGTGTTCAGGAAGTTTTCTTTTTTCGGGTTGAAGATGGTCTTGCGATCGCGAAACTGCACCAGCGTCCCTTTGCGTTCCAGGCTCAGCTTGTCTACCTCGTGCAGGATATTCCCGTTGGGTGTCACACCCATGATGACCCACTCTGCGTTTGGGGTAGCGACAGGTTTTCCGGCTTGTACCGGCCGGGTGCTGATGCCGGGTGTACCGGGTTTGGTAGTCAGGGGCGGCGTAGTGCGTGGTGCGCTGGCACAGCCTGCCAGTAGGCTGGCAAGCAATACGGCGGGAATCAGGTATGGCTTCATGGTGTGGCTCGGTCGGCAATGAATGGCAAGAAGTCTCGCATACTCGCAGGCAAAGCCAAAGGGGCGGGAACTTGCCTGGCGTGCAGCATTCGAAGCATTCGAGTGCCATCACTCTTCATTGTTTCACTTTGTCTCCAGGTATTTATTGTGCGCGGCCATCCTCGGGTGGCCGCTTTTTTTGCGTACAATGGCGGTCTTCTCGCAGGAAAGCCGATGCAGGACGCACTTAATCTACTCCAGAACACCTTTGGCTACCCCGCCTTCCGTGGCATGCAAGCCGATATTATCGAGCACGTGTCGCAGGGCGGGCATGCGCTGGTTCTCATGCCTACCGGTGGCGGCAAAAGCCTGTGTTTCCAGATTCCTGCCCTGTTGCGACCCGGTGTGGCCGTGGTGGTGTCCCCGCTGATTGCGCTGATGCAAGACCAGGTTGCCGCCCTGCGCGAAGCGGGGGTGAAAGCTGCTTGCCTGAATTCGGCCACCAGCCAGGACGATGCGCGAGATATTGCCTACGCGGCACGCTATGGCGACCTGGACTTACTGTACGTGGCGCCAGAGCGCCTGCTCAGCCCGCGCTTTCTCGACTTTCTGGCCAGCCTGCCGCAAATCAGCCTGTTTGCCATAGACGAGGCGCATTGCGTCAGCCAGTGGGGGCACGACTTCCGTCCCGAATACCAGCAGCTGGGCGTACTGTTTCAACGTTGGCCGCAGGTGCCGCGCATTGCGCTTACCGCCACCGCCGATGCAGAAACCCGAGCCGACATGCTGCACTACCTGCAGCTACAGGATGCGCGCCAGTTTGTCACCAGCTTCGATCGGCCCAATCTGTTTTATCAGGTAGTCGAAAAAGACAGCGCCAAGAAGCAGCTGTTGGCTTTTATCGAGAACGACTACCCCGGCGCCTCCGGCATCGTGTACTGCCTGTCGCGCAAGCGCGTGGACGATACTGCCCAGTGGCTATGCGAAAACGGCATTCGTGCCTTGCCCTACCACGCAGGCATGAGCCATGCCGAGCGCGAGGCCAACCAGCGTGCCTTCCTGCGCGACGACGGGCTGGTGATGGTGGCCACCATAGCATTTGGCATGGGTATCGATAAGCCGGATGTGCGTTTTGTCGCCCACATTGATCTACCCAAAAGCCCGGAAAACTTTTATCAGGAATCCGGCCGTGCCGGCCGTGATGGCCTGCCGTCTACCAGCTGGCTCTGTTATGGCCTGAACGACATGGTGCAGCTGACCCAGATGATCGAATCCGGAGAGAGCCCGGAGCAGCAAAAGCAGGTAGAGCTCAACAAGCTCGACGCCATGCTGGGCTACTGCGAAACCGCCAGCTGTCGCCGCCAGCAGATTCTGGCTTACTTTGGCGAAGCCTCCCAGCCTTGTGGCCAGTGCGACAACTGTCAGCGCCCGCCCACCACCTTCGATGCCACCGTGCAGGTGCAAAAGTTGTTGTCTTGCATCTACCGTGTTGGCCAACGCTTTGCCGCCAGCCACGTGATCGACGTGTTGCTGGGGCGGCCCAATGCCAGCGTTACCCACTTTGGCCACGACAAGCTTTCTACCTTTGGTATCGGCCGCGAGCTGAACCAGAAAGGTTGGCGTTCCATCATCCGCCAGCTGGTTGCGCGCAAGCTGCTAGTGGTCGATATCGTGCGCGGCCAGTCGCTACTGCTGACCGAAGCCTGCCGCCCGCTGCTCAAAGGTCAGGAGAGCAT